>JBARVL010000572.1:0-7380 GCA_049646245.1 Crinalium sp.
TGATTGAGAATTTGCATACCTTCTGTAGTATTAGTCTCCATCAATCGCAATGCTTCATCTTCCTCTCCCTTAAGTAAATAATCCTGCATAGCAGGTGTATTAATGAGAATTTCGTGAACCGCAACCCGACCTTGATCAATTGTAGGTACTAGCATTTGAGCAACTACAGCGATCAAAGACTCAGTAATTTGAATCCGCATAGCTTGCTGTTCGTTTGCCTCATAGAGGTTTAACAACCGATTAATCGCATTAATAGCATTGCGGGTATGTAGGCTACCTAAAACTAAGTGACCTGTTTGGGCAGCTTGTAGGGCGGTGTTGACGGTAATGCGATCGCGCATTTCTCCAATCAATATTACATCGGGATCTTCCCTTAACACCGATCGCAAAGCATGATGAAAGTCGTGAGTGTGCAAACCCACTTCCCGTTGACTAATTAAACAATTCTCGGAAGTATGAACATATTCAATAGGATCTTCAATGGTAACAATATGCTTATTAGTAGTTTCGTTAAGATAACGAATCATTGCAGCCAGAGTCGTTGATTTCCCTGAACCTGTAGCCCCTGTAACTAAAATCAATCCTTCATTACGACTGACAATTTTTTTTAAAACTGGTGGTAAACCTAAACTATCTATAGAAGGAACATTTAGACTAATTAACCTGATCACAATTGCGCCACCAGTGAGAGATTCAAAACAATTGATCCGACAGCGTAAAAAACCAGGGTAAAAAATCGCCGTATCTAACTCTTTATTAGCTGTAAATTCTTGTATTTGTGCTGGCGTGAGAATCTCTTTTAAGTACTGTTTAAAGATTTCTGAAGATAACTTCCAGGGCTTACCAAAAGGTACTAACTGACCACGAATGCGATATCTGGGAACTTCACCAACGCGCAGATGAATATCAGATGCTTTATTAGCATGAGCGTGTCTAACTAGCAGGGCAATTGAGGGAGCGGAATCTTTGGCGGGAACAGGTTGTTCTGTTGGCATTGAACTTGCTACTTCAGACCTGTAGGTAGTTTACTTTAACCTAGCTTCTTCTTACTAGGACAGCAACAGGTTATGGTAGTTGCTAGAGTGGGATCTCAAGAGAGTAGAAGGAAGTATGGGTGCGATCAAGCGGATTACTAACTGGTTAGAAACTCACTGGGCAACTCCTGCTTATGCAGGTTGGTTGCTCTTAGGAATTGCTGTATCTTTCTTTGCTGCTGCGACTAATACTATGGCAGGGTGGCTATATGCCATCAGTGGGATTATCTTTGCCATGCTAGGATTAGGAGCAGTACTATCAGTGCGATCGCTGCGAGACTTGATAATACGGCGAAACCCTATTCCTCCTGTGACAGTAGGCGACCAATTAACAATTGAAGTAGAAATCATCAATCAAACTAAGCAACCAAAAACGCTACTGCAAGTTCAAGATGTACTTCCTTTCGTACTAGGTAAACCTGTACAACTCTCAATAGAAACTATTCCATCTCAAGATGCCCACCGATGGATTTATTATCAACCAACCGAGAAAAGAGGAGTTTATCGCTGGGACACTGTGCAGTTGAGAACAGGCGCACCTCTAGGACTATTTTGGTGTCGTCGCTTTCGTGATGTTCCAGCTAAAGCTTATGTTTATCCGACAGTGTTACCCCTGAATAACTGTCCCTTGGTCGATCAAATGGGACAAGATGAAAACTCACTTTATTACAATCGCGATCGCCGCTCTCATGCCGCTACTGAAGGCGTTACCCGCGCCTTACGACCCTACCGCGTAGGCGACCCCATTCGTTTAATTCACTGGCGTACCAGCGCCCGCTATGGTGAATTCAAAGTACGTGAATTAGAAGTATTTACTGGCGGACAAGAAGTTATTATCGGCTTAGATAGCGCAGGTGCTTGGAATTTAGAAGATTTTGAACAAGCAGTAATTACGGCTGCCTCCATCTACTTCTATGCTGGTAGGTCTGGGCTTAATGCGAAACTCTGGACAGCCGCAACAGGTTTACTGTGGGGGAACCGAGTAGTATTAGAAACTTTAGCAGCCGTCAATGCAGGTGAAGATGCTACTGCCCAAGATCAACCAAATTTACCTCTAATCTGGTTAACTCAAAACCCTGTCACCCTCAATTCCTTATCTTATGGTAGTCGTTGGGTATTGTGGCAACCTCAATCAGCAACACCAATCAAGTCAGTTAACCATAATTTTCCTGGTATAACCATCAACACTGAACAGCCGCTTCAAGTTCAATTGCAGCAACCTCTCAATAACAACTGGTAACTGATATAAGAAGCTTAGGGTAAAATGCAAAAACATACGCTCACATCCCGTGATCTTACCCCATGAACCCAGCAAATACTGATAACCAAGCCAGCGAAAAAAATCTGGAGGCAATGCGGCATTTTTCCGAAACTTATGCCAAGCGTACAGGGACTTACTTCTGTGTTGATCCTTCGGTTACTGCTGTCGTCATCGAAGGACTAGCGAAGCACAAAGACGATCTTGGTTCTCCCTTATGCCCTTGTCGGCATTATGAAGACAAACAAGCAGAGGTAAATGCTGCTTTCTGGAATTGTCCTTGCGTACCCATGCGTGAGCGCAAAGAATGTCACTGTATGCTATTTTTAACTCCAGATAATGACTTTGCTGGTCAGCAGCAAGAAATTTCTTTAGAAGAAATCATCGCTGTTCGCGAAAGTATGGCGTGAGCAATTAACAATTAACAATTAACAATTATCAATTTTTAGCCTGCTTGTCCTGCACATTGAGTTATGGAAAATCAAAACATCCTTGGCTATTCCCGCACATTCAGTTTTTGAGGTAATTTGTAATTGCTAATTGTTAATTGTTATGCCAAATAATGAATTTTTTCAGGGTGTTGAACAGTTTAATCAACAAGAATTTTATGATTGTCACGACACCCTAGAAGCTTTATGGATGGAGGCATCAGAGCCACAAAAAAGGTTCTATCAAGGTGTCCTCCAAATTGCTGTTGCTTGCTATCACTTGGGGAATCATAACTGGCGTGGTGCAGTTGTTTTACTAGGGGAAGGAATTGCACGCATCAAAAATTACCAACCTATCTATGAGGGGATTAATGTTACCGATTTGGTGGCGGATAGTGCTGATTTATTAACAACTTTGCATGAGCTAGGAGCAGAGAATGTAGCTGGTTTCGTTGAGCAGTTAGAAAACGCAGATACAGCTAACAATCCATCTAACTATCATTTGCCAAAAATTCACTTAGCTAATCTAGAAAGCGAAACTACCTATTAAATCAGTTATAGCAGTTTTCTTGCTTGATGAGGTACAGGAGTGCGAGCAAGATGCTCGCTATAAATCTCTGGCGAGCAAGATGCAGTGAAGATCGCACTACAATATTTTTCAAATATGTAGTGTGGAAGGCGATCGCTTTCCTTTAAGTGCGCGTAGCGTAAACGTCTTGGTTGCGTGCGATCGCCCTAAAAATTTTACTTGTCACGCTTCACCAGTGACTATTTTTATGCAGAAGAAACTTGATTGAACTGAAAACGTCAATAACCTTGTTGCCATACTAGCAAAATATGTCAGCAGGTGGTAAGATTCTCGACTTTAACCGATTCGGTAAACTATCGTTAATAGTACTATCACAATCATCTTCATTTAAGCCAGTGCCAACAATGATTTCTTCATATAAATTAATTGATTCTTTGAAGCGTCAGTTAGGGTTAGCAATAATTGCTCCTCTAGTGGTTGTAGGCGCTCTAGCACCTTTGCCACTCCAAAACGCCCAAGCCCAAACCTCTCAAGATAATCGCCCTCTGAGCGTTCGTGCTGACGTGCAAGAATATAACTCTAAAACTGGAGTGGTAACGGCTCGTGGCAATGTGCAAGTTCTTTACCCATCAAGACAGATTCAAGGAACTGCGGCACAAGCTCAATATTTCAGCCGCGAACGCCGCATTGTAATGAGCGGCAATGTTTATATCCTACAGCAAGGCAATAGCCTGCGTGGTGAGACAATTACTTACCTAATTGATGAGGGGCGCTTTGTGGCACTACCTAAATCTAATACGCAGGTGGAATCTGTTTATATTGTTACTGAGCCAAATAATCCTCAACGCTAAACGTAATTTGGAAACCCCTGACGCTTAGTCGCAATCAAATGTGGCTTTCCTGATTATTAGTGCCAAAAACCCGTGAAAATCTACCTAGAAAACGTCCACAAGTCCTATAACAAGCGACAAATAGTGAACAAGGTCAGCCTCTCAGTTTCACAAGGGGAAATTGTGGGACTGCTTGGACCTAATGGCGCGGGTAAAACAACGACATTTTATATGGCTACTGGTTTAGAAAAACCAGACCAAGGTAGGGTACGTTTAGATGCTCTTGATATTACCAATCTGCCGATGCACGAACGAGCGAGACTGGGAATTGGTTATTTAGCTCAGGAACCTAGCATTTTTCGGCATTTAAGTGTGCTAGACAATATTTTATTAGTGCTAGAACAAACTAATGTACCGCGCCGAGAGTGGGGTAGGCGAATAAATTCTTTAATTCAAGAGTTTCGCTTAGAAAAAGTAGTTTATACAAAGGGTAATCAAGTATCTGGCGGAGAGCGACGGCGGACGGAAATAGCCAGAGCTTTAGCTGCTGGTAGAGAGGGACCAAAATTTTTGCTATTAGATGAACCGTTTGCGGGGGTTGATCCGATTGCGGTGTCAGAAATTCAAAAAATTATAGCTCAATTGCGCGATCGCAGAATGGGTATTTTAATTACCGATCACAACGTCCGAGAAACTTTGGCAATTACAGATCGAGGTTACATTATGCGCGACGGACAAATTCTCGCTTCTGGCAGTGCGGAAGAACTGTATGCTAATCCTTTAGTGCGGCAGTACTACTTAGGTCAAAATTTTCAACGTTGAAAGTTATTATTTTTGCAGTAAAACTGACTAAAAAATTCACCAAGCTTTTTTTACTTCATTGAGCATAATTCTCATTAATAATAATGGTTTCCTTTAACAATGACATTTAGTAAATCTAGTAAATCTAAATTTTATAATCCGCTACTACCTGGCTTCTCAGTCCTGGATCGATACATTGCGATCGAACTATTAATGCCCTTCCTATTTGGCGTTGGTGCATTTTCTTCTTTAGGAGTTGCTATTGGCAGCTTATTTGATTTGGTGCGGCAAGTTGCTGAATCTGGACTTTTGATTGCAATTGCCGTCAAAGTTTTGTTATTGAAAATGCCAGAATTTATTGTCTATGCCTTTCCGATGTCTACACTTCTAACCTGTTTGATGACATATAGTCGTTTTTCTAGCGACAGTGAAATCATTGCGTTACGCAGTTGCGGCATCAGTATCTATCGGCTGATCTTGCCTGCTATTGTTCTCAGTTTTATGGTAACAGGCATGACCTTTTTATTTAATGAATTGGTAGTGCCTGCTGCCAATTATGAAGCATCAACAACCCTTTCACAAGCACTTAAAAAAGACCAGCTAACCTTAAAAGAAGAAAATATTTTTTATCCAGAATATCGCGAAGAGAAGCAAGCCAACGGAGACAAAACTAAGACGCTGGCACGTTTATTTTATGCGGATAAATTTGATGGAAAACAAATGAAAAACTTAACCATTCTAGATTGGTCTAGAGAAGGATTAAATCAAATAGTTACCGCAGAGTCAGCAACTTGGAATACTCAAGAAAATACCTGGGATTTTTTTAATGGTTCTATTTATATAGTTGCTCCCGATGCTTCTTACCGCAATATTTTAAAATTTGAACACCAAAAACTGCGACTTTCCAGAGCGCCATTAGACTTAGCTAGTAAGGGTCGAGACTATGGTGAGATGAATATTGCTCAGTCATTAGAATATTTAAAAATATTAAATATGAGCGGAGATGATAAAAAAGTTACTAAACTTAAAGTACGGATTCAACAAAAAATATCTTTACCTTTTGTTTGTCTGGTGTTTGGTATAGTCGGTGCTGCTTTGGGAATTAGACCGCAACGTACTGGTAGAGCAACTAGCTTTGGTGTGAGTGTAATAGTAATTTTTAGTTATTATTTACTGTCATTTATTAGCGGTGCGCTTGGTCAGGTTTCTGTTCTATCTCCGTTTTTAGCAGCTTGGTTGCCAAATATCTTTGGCTTAACAGCCGGAGGAGTAATGGTATTGCGGGTAGCGCGGTAGAGTAAGCTATATGTCATATTCAAAAAAACTCCCTGTATATCGCTATTTCCAAGTTAGGTTACGGAAATTTAAGCAACCAACCGTTTTAGGATCTGCGATCGCACTGTTGTTATTGCTGATTGGTGTTTGGCAGTATTGGAACCATCCAGAGTGGTTGCTGGGTAATAACAATAATACAAATCAACTTGATGCTAACTCCTCAACACTGTCTCCAGAAGATTTAGCTGCTCTTGCAGATCTAGATAATTCCTCTGTACTGAACCAAGAATTAAATCTACCCCTATTTTCTCAGCCACTCGCCGCACCAAACCAAAAATCTTCCGCTACCAAACCAGATAATTTACTCGAAACAATCAATCCTCAACAAACTATTGCTCAGATAGACCCTACATCCCTACCATTGAGTAACATACCCTCGCAAAACATTTATAATCCATTTGCTGACTTAACAGCAAATACTTCCAGCAGCAACTTAGTTGGGCTTAACAATAACTCTTTAAGCATCAATCCTACAACTAACCAGTACACCTCACCAAATTCAGCACTTAGCTCTAACCCAAGCAGCAACTTCAACGGGTTTAATCCCCTCAATCCCACTACTAATGCTGCACCCGTCAGCGCCCTGCAAGCCGCTATAAGCCAGCTTACGCCACCCCCTGCATTAGTAACTCCAACTCCAACAGCGATACCAAACCAACAACAAACTGCGGTTAATCAACCACAAAATATTCCTCCTGCAAATATAAATAACTACAATTTACCTCCTACAAGTGCAACAGGCTATCCCAACTCATTTCCTAGCAATGATTACACCTATTTAAACCGACCTGTAATACCTCCCAGCATTCCCAATGCTGTACCAGGAAATCCGAATAATTTCAATCAACCTGGTGTTCAAAACCCTAATCAACTAAATGGTTTTAACAACCCTGGTACTTCTACTCCAGTAAACCCTGGATTACCACCCAGTCAGTTAAATCAATCTAACTTCTCTACACCTGGGGTAACTTCCGGTAGCGAAAACGGGCAAAACCAAAGTATATTCTCTAATCCTTAGATTTATAGCAAAAATTATTAATTGGGGTTCCAGAATTGGAATTAACCACAGATGTAGGCGTAGCCTTCCCGCAGGGTAATACCAGATAAACACAGATGCACACAGATGAAATACAAAATTTATCGACTTATGCAACAGGTCTATTAA
>JBARVL010000573.1:0-24389 GCA_049646245.1 Crinalium sp.
ATGGGGTAAGTTTAGAATATAGCGATCGCGTCGCAAAATTTGCAGTTAGCTTATTTGACCAAACTAAAGGCTTACTCCACAACTGGGGTAAAGATGAACGAGAATTACTGTGGGCTGCTGCAATGTTACATAACTGCGGTCACTATATCAGCCATTCATCTCACCACAAGCACTCATATTACTTAATTCGTAATGGTGAATTGCTGGGATATACAGAAACGGAAGTAGAAATAATTGCTAATTTAGCACGTTTCCATCGCAAGAGTAGCCCCAAGAAAAAGCACGATAGTTATCAAAATTTACCTAGCAAAAAATATCGCCAAATAGTTTCTCAATTAAGTGCTTTATTGCGATTAGCAGTTGCTCTCGATCGCCGTCAGATTGGAGCGATTCAGGAATTAAAATGCGAGTATCAACCTGATATTAGGGAGTTGCACTTGCGTCTACAACCAACTCAAGCAGACGATCAATGTGTTTTGGAACTCTGGAGTTTAGATTATAAAAAAGATGTATTTGAAGCAGAATATAATGTGAAATTAGTAGTCAGCTTAGAACCTGCGGGTATAGCAGTTAGGTAAAATTGACTTTGTTCTTTTCCAACTGATAACTGTTAATTGTGGCGGGAGTTTGGTAGCTATAAAAAGCATAGGTATCAAACAAGCCTCCGACAAAGCTACAAGCTAAACCAATGGTAAATACGCCTGCCCAAGGACATCCACTGCCAAAAATAGCTAGAAACTGCAAAATAAGGCTAGAACCTGTTTGGGCGATCGCTTCCATTCCAGGTAAATACGCCACTAACGACAATACTGCTAACATCACTCCCACTACTACTACCGGAGTGCTAAAGCTCAAAATCGCTGTCAATAACAAAGAACGTACAAAACTGGGAAAAATGTTCATAAAATTTAATAGTACTAAGGATGTACTAATTGCTAAGGATTCAACTCAATTTGCCACTTATCTACAATAGGCGCGATCGCCGCGATCATACGGATTTGTCAAAAATCTTAAAACATTATTAAAAATCTTTTTAAAAGTCCGTAAATATATTTAGTGATGAGCAAATTGCCTCTCAGTCAATGAGATTTTAGTAAGGTAAAAGAATATATAATATTAGTATATTTACCCTAGTTAATTGTTCCAGAGTGTATTATTTCTTAATAAATCCCTCGCCTACTAATATAAATATATCGTAAGATAGATGTCCGAAATAAAATTTATTTTTCGTGTTTTAAACTATGGTGATAATAATTTGATTAATTAGAGCATTACAATTATTAAAATAACAATAAGTTTATCTGCTTTTAATTTAACCAGCTACCTCCTGAACTTTGGCGTTCCATCTCTCTAATTGAGTTGCTCTCTAAAATATCAGTTTTCTTTTAGCTGGCTAGATGCTTACTATAAATAACTTTTATGACCTTGCTCCAGCATATACAGCCACAAAAGTTAATTTTTACTTGATAAAACATCAATTTTTTAGCGACAAATATGAGGGTATTCTCCCTCACGAAAATGTGATAGATGTCACACTTTCTCTGTGCGAACTATCATCATCTAATTTATTAGGCTGGCATATTCTATGAAAGGTAACTAACGTCGGGATCTACTCGCTACCACTATAAACTTATACAGACCAAGATAGATGTCATTTTCGTCAAAATTTTATAAATTGGTATATAAGGCAATTCTTTGTTGCTTTAAGTAATTCTTTACTGGGAGTAAATATGCTAACTCAAGAGTTAGTTCTAAAACCAATTCAAGATGCTCAAGAGCTTGTTACTACATACGAACAAATGGAACTAGCTGAACATCCCTTTTTCCAATACTTGAGCATAGAACCCTTAAATCTTGGTGCTATCTGGCTGTTAACCAAAAATTTGAATGCTAAAGAAGCAATTTCTCATAATTTTGTGCGTTGGCTTGCGATGCTAATCGCCCGTGTTGACGATAACCGCTTACGGTCAATCATGGCTAAACAACTTCACCACGAACTCGGTGAGGGAGATATTACCCAAATTCATAACAACCTGTTAAAAGACCTAATTACTGCCCTTGAACCTTGGCGACCAGCAAATTTTATTGAAGAGTGGCTGGAACCAGGACGGAAAATGGGAAAATGTGTTAAACAGCTTTTCGTATCTGTAGAACCTGCTTATGTAGGAATTGGCGCACTAATGGTAGGAGAAATTTGCGCCGAGCAACTGCAATTGTGTTTAGGCAAGGCAATTCGTAGGCAAAATGTAATTGAGCCATCAGCCTTGAAGTGGATTACACTCCACGAAGAACTTGAAGCCGATCATGCAGATGATTCTTTAATCTTAAGTGGTTTGGTACCAAACAATAATGAAGCCTTAACAGCATTATGGCAAGGCGGAAATGCAATGTACAATTCAATCACAACATTGCTTGACGATCTATACCAAATAGTTATTTCTATTGATAGATCTTAACAATTATGGTGAACATAGTTGATAGTCGATATCCGCCTGTAATTTATACAACGTCAAAGTTAAACCAGAAAATCACAGGTTTTGAATTAGCTTTGACAAGTTTGATATAAGTATAAAAGGCTACTGGATCGCTACAAATACATTTGATTAATCAGAGTGCGCTACCTGTAAAAATTCAGAACCTAGTAGTCAGGAGTCAGAATCTATAAAAATTATAGCTACTATTTATCAAAAATGTTGCCTAAGCTTAATTGCAAAAAAATCCGCTTCTGCGTACCAGTGTGACTTCAAAATTGCTCATTACTAAATTGTTCCCGCAACATTAAGCTCTCAAGTTTGTATTCAAATCTAGAGCTTAAAAATTAAGTAATATTAACTATTGTTAAGTAATGCAACTATTTTTTACCTCAAATCACTAAACAGAAATTTTGATAGTTATTCAGGTAAAAACTCTGTATAAATATTAAATAAGGGCAGATCTATATCGTCTAGCAGTTTCTCCACCAACACCTATGTGCTGCCCAAAGAGATTTTTAAACAATGCTGAAAAAATTAAACCAGACAAATCAAGAAGTTGCTGACAATGCTGAACTAGAATCTTTAGTAGCAGAACGCACCGAGGAATTATTGATAGCAAATGAAAAATTAAAAACAGAAGTTGCAGAACTTAAGTATCAAAAAGAGCTATTGCTTCTAAATAAGGAACGTTGCGAACTAGCTGTTGAAGCTTCTCAGGACGGACTATGGGATTGGAATTGGGAAACTAACGAAGTATTTTTTTCAGCAAATTGGATCAGTTTACTAGGTTTTAAAAAAGATGAGCTTGCAGATCATTTTGAGATGTTGCAAACAAGGTTACATCCAGAAGATCATCAGCGATGGCAAAATGTTATCGCCCAAGACTTTAATGATGCCACTCATTACGAATTAGAAGATCGTTGGCTACACAAAGATGGTGATTATCGCACTCTTTTAGTGCGCGGTAAGTTGTGGAGAGACCATAACGGTAAGCTTACTCGTTTCGTAGCTTTGGGTAATGATATTACCCAACTTAAGCAGAAAGAAGAAGCACTGCAAGAAAGCGAAAACCGATTGCAATCAATTATAGATAATACTTCCACGATTATCTACGTCAAGGACATTGAAGGACGATATATTCTCATCAACCGCCAATATGAACTTTTATTTAACCTTGAAAGAGAAAAAGTCAAAGGACAAACTGACTGTGATATCTTTCCCCTGGAAATAGCTGAAGCATTGATGGAGAATGACAGAAAGGTTTTGGCATCGGGAACTTCTTGGGAATGGGAAGAAGATGTTATGCGCCCCGATGGTTTACGTACTTATCTATCACTGAAGTATATTTTGCACGACGCTAATGGTGTTGCTTATGCTCTTTGTGGAATGTCTACCGACATTACTGAACGTAAACAGGCAGAAACAGCATTGCGAGAATCAGAAACACAACTGCGACAACAAGCACAGCAACTAGAGCAAACATTGCAAGAACTTCAACAAACCCAAGCGCAACTAATTCAAACTGAAAAAATGTCTAGTTTGGGTCAAATGGTGGCAGGTGTTGCCCATGAAATTAATAACCCTGTTAACTTTATTTATGGTAATTTGACTCATGTTCATAAATACACTGAAAATTTAATTAATCTGATTAATTTATATCAGCAGCACTATCCTAATCCAGTACCGGAAATTGAAACAGAAGCAGAAGCTATTGAACTAGATTTCCTTGCTGAGGACTTACCTAAAACTTTAAATTCAATGAAGGTAGGGACTGAACGTATTCGTAAAATAATTTTATCTTTACGTAATTTCTCGCGTCTGGATGAAGCAGACATGAAAGCGGTTGATATACATGAAGGGATAGAAAGTACCTTAATGATTTTGCAAAATCAGTTGAAAGCGAAAGCAGGGTATCCAGAAATTCAACTGATTAAAGAGTATGGCAACCTGCCACTTGTAGAGTGCTATGCAGGGCAATTGAATCAAGTATTTATGAACATTCTTGCTAATGCTATTGATGCTTTAGACCAATACAATAATGAGCGATCGCACTTAGAAGTTCGCGCAAATCCTAGTAAGATTACTATTCAAACAGAAACAACTGAAAATAACTACCGCGCCCAGATCAAGATTAAAGATAATGGTATTGGAATGCCTGAAAATGTGGTACAGCGAATATTTGATCCTTTCTTTACTACCAAAGTTGTAGGGAAAGGAACAGGATTGGGGTTATCTATTAGCTACCAAATTATAGTAGAGAAACATCATGGAGAATTGAAGTGTTTTTCAGAACCAGGGAAAGGAACAGAATTCTGGATAGAAATTCCGGTTAAGTATTTCGGTGAAAATAATGGTTAATGGTTATTGGTTAGCTATTAGCAGTTATATTTTTAATGTGTTTAAATTGTATAGGTTAAAATACAATCCAAACACATTCACTAAACTTCAAGCAACTACCTGTATTTGTAGTTTTTAATTACGTCAACCAGTCGTTCAATATCTGTTTGATTATTGAAAAAATGTACAGAGACTCGAATACCGCCAATACCTCCTGTGTATCTGATAGCTACTAAAATGCGCTCATCTAATAAGTGCTGAAGCAAGCGTTGATTATCCTGAACAGTTTCTCCAATGCTAAAAGTAACAATACCAGAGCGACAATGAGGATCGGCATGGCTAACAATTTTTACCCCAAGTTCCTGTAACTCAGCAAATAATAAATCTGTCAGATGACGGATGTGAGACTCAATATTTTTAATGCCGATATCGTTAATTAGTTTGAGAGAAGCACCAAGTCCAATTGCTCCAGGGTAGTTAGATGTTCCAGCAATTTCAAACTTTTTAGCTGTCTGCTGGAAATTATAGGAACGAAACGGTGTAATTGACGGCGTAGCAAAATAATTGCCCCAACCTTCTTCGGGATCTTCCAGTGCTAAATATCCCCATTGATCAGGGTTAAGTTGAGAAATAAGCTCACGTCTGATGTAGAGAATACCAGCGCCAAAAGGAGCGTTTAACCACTTGTGTCCGCCGCAGGTTAAGAAATCTATGGGTGTCTGCTGCACATTTAGCTCAAAAGCGCCTAATTGCTGCACCGCGTCTACAACTAAGTAAATACCTCGCGATCTCGTTAGCTGACTGAGTGCTTGTAAATCAATTTGATAACCATTACTCCACTGAACTGAGCTAATACAGATAACTTTTGTTCGCTCATCAATGCGCGAGCTAATATCTTCAATCAGAACTCTACCATCACGATTTGGAATGGCTCGAATTTCTACTCCGAGTGTTTGCGCCTTAACACTCCAGGGAATAGCTACTTGCAAAAATTCTAAATCAGACAACAGTACATTATCACCCGGACTCAGGGGAATAGCGTTAGCAGCAATATTTAATCCGTGAGTTGTGCTTTCTACCAGTGCTATTTCAGATCTATCAGCACTTAATAAACGAGCAGCTTCATGCACAGCGACAAGTTTAGCTTCATCCATAGCGATGTGATGGTATGAAGCATCTCGCGCAGGACAAACTAATGCTTGATCTAGGAAAGATACAATTGCTTCCTTAGCTTGCACAGGAATTAAACTAACGCAAGCTGCATCTAGGAACGTTTTATCTTCTAAACCAGGAAAATAAGGTCGAACATCAGCACCAAGCATCACAATATTTATGAAATTTGTATTTAAACTGCCAAAATAACTATAACCAAAAAATCAAGTTAATTTCATAGTTAAGCTAAAGCGGAGAAGTAATCTGTGAACATTGCAATTATTGGCTGCGGTTATGTAGGAAGTGCTGTTGCTCGTTTTTGGCAGAATCAAAAAGATCATATCGTTACTGTAACTACGACTTCTCAAGAGCGGGTAGCAGAGCTTGAGAAAATATCTCAACGAGTAGTAGTAATCAACGGTGATGATGAGTTAGCGTTGCGGTCAATACTTGAAAATCAAGATGCTGTAGTTGTAAGTGTTGCACCAAAACGCGATCGCGTAGCGACTCCGCAGGAGTATCGCTCCCTCAACGCTAACCCTTACGAGCAAACATACTTACGAACTGCTAAAACAATAGTTGCAGCACTACAACACACCCCTAGAGTTAAGCAACTCATTTATACCGGAAGTTACAGCGTCTACGGTGACAGAAATGGAGAATTAGTAGATGAAAATTCACCTGTTCCCCCTGCAAATAGTAATGGTCAAATTTTATTTGATACCGAGCAAGTTTTATTGCAGGCAAGCCATGAAAACCTAAAAGTATGTATTTTGCGCTTAGGAGGTATATATGGATCTGGGCGTGAATTAGTAAGAATATTTAGTCGTTGGGCTGGTACAACTCGCCCAGGTAAAGGTGAATATGTTACTAATTGGATTCATCTCGATGATATTGTATCAGCTATAGATTTTGCTCTTACTCATCAATTGCAAGGTACTTATAATTTAGTCAATGATGTACCCATGCTCGGTCGTGAACTAATTGATTGGGTATTAGAAAGCCACAATTTACCCAAAGTTACTTGGGATGAGTCAGCAGATGAAATACGACCCTATAATGCGCGTGTCTCTAATCAAAAAATTAAAGCAGCAGGGTACAAGCTAATTCATCCCCAAATTGTTTAAATAGTTAAAAATTAATTATCAACGAACATCGAATAAAAGTCGATGTTCGACATTAACCCTCAACCTTTGATTCTTGAATCATTGTTACAAGCTTATAAACTCCATCCTCATAAAGCTGTGTAGTTCGCACTCGATGATCGTTATCAACCAAAGCTATCAGTTCGTTATAAAAAGTTTTGATACCCCGCAATGTTCTACTACCACGATACACAATTAGATCGTCAGTAATAGCCCAAGCAATTCCTGAGAAAGCTGATGCTTTTTCACCTCCTAACGTATAGACTTCATCAGTAAGGGGAAAAACCAGCTTGCCTTCAGAAAAGTTTCCGTGGTATTTAGCAGTAACTTCGTTGGGCGTATTAATACGAACAGTATTAGTCTGCACATAATTTGAACCATCAATTTCTATCTTAACGCGAACAATATCTGTATCTATTAATTCTCCCGTAGCACTAATACGTCTAGCAGTTCCTTCCCAAGTTGCACAATTTCTTAAAAAAGCCAGAGGAACATTAAACTCGTTGTATGTGACTGTCGGAACAGCTAATCCCTCTATTTCCGACATTTGAAAAAAACTATTTTGTGGCAATTCACTCATCTAAACCTCTTTCATAATCTCGATCATTTTTTAGCTGATAGCTAACAGCTAAATGGTTGCAAAAATCTCATGTAACAGAACTAGCAACATCAGTTAGTTAATTTAATTAGCTGATCTTATGACGGCGACCAATTTTTTGGCTAATTTCACGGCTAGTACGTTGATACTCGTGAACTATTGGCAGTCTTTCACTCTGGAAATGTTCTAAAGCTGCTGGAATATCAGCATCAGCAGTAAGATAACGTGATAAAGATAGAGCATCTTCCCAACCTGAAGCCATACCTTTAGATCTTGTAGCACTTTTAGCATGAGCCGCATCGCCGATTAAGACAATTCGCCCTTGAACAATTTGTGGTAGCAGTTCAATATCATGGGAATAGTGGCAGACTGTTTGTTCAGGAGGAGTTGACTCGATTACAGAGCGAGCATCGTCTGGAAGCTTGGCAAGTTCTGCTGGAGGAAGAGTTGTATGATGGGGGTTTATTAGCCCTACTTCGGATTGTTCCTGTTCTTGTTCTAGAAAAAATCCCCAATGGGTGCGATCGCTATCTATTTTATAGAAATTGGCATAAATTCCCCGACCACGTGCATAAACTATAAAATGCCCTTCACCACAAAAGACTTGATCGGAAACTACACCTCGCCATACAATATCGCCTAAGTAGCAAATTTCTATTCCAGATGCTACGAAGGGACGCACTTTAGAGAGAATGCCATCTGCCCCTACTAATAAATCTCCTTCCCAACTGCTTCCATCTTTAAACTCAGCGATAACTTTGTTATCAGTTTGTGTAACTGATTTAAATTCAGCATCAAAACGCAGGCAGTCTGAAGGCAGCGCATCAAGGAGGGTTTCTAGAACTGTTTTGCGATGTATGAGTATTCCTGGTAGCTCATTTTCTGAATATGTTACAGATTCAGAATTAATTAATCCACCACGTAAATTGCGGAATTCAAATGTTTTGACAGCAACACCTAAATTGATAATATTTTGGCAGATCTCAGGAACTCCTTGATAGAGTGCTTTCATCCCAGATTGAACTACAAAAATACCGCACCCATAGGTGCGCGGATACGCCGCTTTCTCAAACAGAGTAACGTGAAATCCTTGTCGAATTAGTAAGATCGCCAGATAAACGCCTGATGCCCCAGCACCGATGATACCTATCCGGCAGTTTGAAGCAACCATCTCTATTAATCTCCTTGTTAATGTTGCTTATAAGAATTTGTGTTCAAATAGATAACTTCTTTTTACTACTCTCTTCTATTTTCTGCGCTCTAGAGTGTCTGAAGTCGTTTATTTCTCTCATTATCAATATAAACTGTCACATCTAGTGTTTACCATCAACCGCAAGAAGGCTCCCGACATAGCTGTACTCAGCTTGGCGGTGAGATGAATTGCGGACAGGATTTGTGTTAGGATAGTTACGTCAAGCAAAGCAACGTAACCATGTTGGTATTTGAGGCAAAAATTGAGGGATTGAAAGAGCAGTACGAGAAGCTTGATGAAGCTATTCGTACTGCTCTTTTCGTGCGTAATTCCTGCCTGAGATACTGGATGGACAATCGGGGCATGGGGCGCTATGAGTTGAGTGCGTATTGTGCTGTCTTGGGCAAAGAATTTGCTTGGGCAGGAAAGCTTAACTCGATGGCTCGTCAAGCCAGTGCAGAAAGGGCATGGTCTGCCATTGCTCGCTTTTTTGACAACTGCAAAAAGAGTAAGCCAGGGAAAAAGGGGTATCCTCAGTTTAAAAAACTTGCTACACATGGTTCTGTAGAATACAAAACTAGCGGGTGGCAACTTTCTGACGACCGCAGATATATAACTTTTTCTGACGGATTTAAGGCGGGAACCTTTAAGCTTTGGGGGACTCGTGACCTGCACTTCTATCAACTGAAGCAGATTAAACGAGTGCGGGTAGTGCGTCGTGCTGATGGGTATTATGCCCAGTTTTGTATCGACCATGAACGAGTGGAAAGGCGAGAACCAACGGGTAAAACTATTGGCGTTGATGTGGGGTTGACCCACTTCTACACCGATAGCAATGGAGAGACAGTTGCAAATCCTAGACATCTTCGCAAGAGTGAGAAGTCTTTGAAGCGATTGCAACGCCGGATGTCTAAGACTAAAAAAGGTTCCAACAATAGATCCAAGTTGAGAAATAAACTTGCACGTAAGCACCTCAAAGTAAGTCGCCAGCGTAAAGATTTTGCTGTAAAGACAGCAAGGTGCGTGGTGAGGTCTAGCGACCTTGTGGCGTATGAGGATTTGCAGGTGCGTAATATGGTCAAGAATCATCGCTTAGCTAAATCAATTAGTGACGCTTCCTGGTCGCTGTTTCGTGAGTGGGTTGAGTATTTCGGCAAGGTGTTTGGCGTGATAACTGTCGCAGTCCCACCCCACTACACCAGCCAAAATTGCTCTAACTGTGGTCAGGTTGTCAAAAAAAACCTTAGCACTAGAACTCATGTTTGTCCTCATTGTGGACACACTCAAGACAGGGATTGGAACGCGGCACGAAACATATTAGAAAAAGCATTGAGTACGACAGGTCATGTCGGAATTAACGCCTCTGGAGAGACTGGTCAATACAGGAAGTGAAGAAATTCCTTCAAGCAAATCAACTCGTGGAAAGAGGAAGCCCAAAGAGCAATCTTTGGAATCCCCCGCTATATTCGGTACTCCGAATGCTTCGGAGGGAGGATGTCAAACTCACAGACGTTTTATTGTCTAGTGCGTTAACTTAACAATTAGAAACTTTTGCCACGATTCGTGGTCTACTATTTAAACTTGTCAAACGCACCTAGTTATGAGGCAGTTATGGCGACTCATCTTGCTCCGGCTTCTGCTTCACTCCAGCCACCAGCGCAGAATGTAGCAGCACTTAGACGAGTATTTGAAACAATTGATGCCAACAGTTGTCCACGCAGCTTTAACTTCCATATGCACACAGTTTGCTCAGATGGAAAGTTACAGCCAGAGGATTTGATTCAGCAGGCGATATCTATTGGTCTCAAAGGACTTGCGATCACAGATCACCATAGCATTAAAGGTTATCAAGCTGTAGAACGCTGGTTAGATCGGCAAGCTTTGGAGAGCGATCGAGAGATAGTGCGATCGCCCCATCTATGGACAGGTGTAGAAATCACTTCTAACCTGATGGGAACCGAAGTTCATATCCTGGGTTACGCATTCGATCCCCAACATCCAAGTTTACAAATCTACTTACAAGGAAATGCCCCAAAAGGTAGCGATGCTGAGGCGGCTAATGTCATATTTGCCTTGCATCAAGCCGGAGGTTTAGTGGTTTTGGCTCACCCTGCCCGCTACCGCCGTCCTGCCGAGCAGTTAATTCCAGTTGCCGCCGATTTAGGCATTGACGGCGTAGAAACCTACTACGCTTACAATAACCCCAATCCCTGGCAACCTAGTCCAACTCAAACTGAGCAAGTAAAACATTTAAGTGCCTTTTACAAACTCTTAAATACCTGTGGGACTGATACTCACGGTTTAAACTTGCTTCAACGTCTTTAAGAGAGCAACTCTGGTTGCAGTCGCACAATCATTTCATATAGTGACTGAAAGTTAGACCAGCCAACCAAGTGCAAACCCACCTGATGGTAAGTTAACCGAGCCGTCTCGTGAGCCAGTATCACTGGATTTCCAGCAGCCTCCGCTAGTAACTGAGCCTGACAAGCACGCTCCATTGCCATAAACCACCATGCAGCCTCATCAACCGAGTGACCAACAGTGAGCATACCCTGGTTGCGTAAAATTACTGCTTTTCCTTCCCCAAGAGTTTTAGCAATGCGCTTACCTTCTTCTGATTCAAGCTCCCCACCAGTATAGTCATCAAAAACGCTGTGATCTTGATAAAAAGCACAAGATTCCTGAGTAATGGGGTCAAGGATTCGCCCCAGACTTGACCAGCTTTTCCCATAAACTGAATGGGCATAAGCTACAGCTACAATAGCAGGTCTAGCAATATGGATTTGACATTGGATAGCAACTACGGGATTGGCAGATTTGTCGCCTTCAATCGCCTTACCTTCAGTATTCACAAGAATCAAATCAGAAACTCGAATGTTTCTCAGGGACACTCCTAAAGGGTTGACCCAAAAATGATCTTTAAGTTCAGGATCGCGGGCAGTAATGCTACCACCAATACCATCATCTAGACCAAAACGTGCAAACAAACGTAATGCCGCCGTTAGACGCTGCTTACGATGCAAGCGTTGGTCTTGAATCCGATCAAAAATAGGTGGTTTAGGGCTATCTAATTGATATTTGTACATATTTTTAGGGAATTGGCAACGGATGGTTGATCGCAGTGGTTTCTGTTTCTAAACTTTTAAGAAACGGATGGAATATCCGTATCTTCGCACTCTGACCATCCACTGCCGGATTTTTTGCCTAAACTCTCAAGACATCTTTGAAGCAAGAATATCCCGTCAATCTATGCTGTGACGGGAGAGTGTCAATGGTAAGTTCTACTTAGCGTTCCTTACCAGAAAAACCAATTTTATTGGCTTCCCCCACTATATAAGGTGAAGATATCCCCACAGCTTTGCCAGTACTCACCATTCCCTGGTAAATTAAAGCAGCTACCTCGGCTCTTGTTGCTATCTGATTGGGTTTGAGTAATTTAATATTTGGGTAGTTGACGACTAAACCCTTTTGAGTAGCAGCCGCAACAAAATTACGCAGGCTACTAGGAATACCAGAAGTATCGCTAAAAACTTGCAAAATATTTTGAGTCAAGCCACTAGGAGTATAATTGAGTCCCCTAGCTAACGCCACTAGCACATCTAAGCGAGTAACATTTTTATTAGGATTGACTACATTACCAGGCTCAAGTTCAAAAAAGCCTCTTTGATAAACTTCCAAAATATAGGAATGTACCCATTGATCTGGGGTGACATCTTTAAAATTAACTGCGGGGCGAATATTCGCTTTTGGCAAAGCGAGACTCAACATAGCAGCTAACTCACCGCGTGTTACAGGATCATTGGGGCGAAAGCGACCTTGATAACCTTTGATAATCTCTTGCTGCGCCAATTCAGTAATAAAATCTTTTGCCCAATAGTTTGTCGGGACATCGGTAAAATTGATCTGATTTGGTTGATTTGGCTCTATTGGTAATGGTTGTGGTGGCACATTTTGAGGTTGAATAGGTACCTGTTCGGGTTGGGGTACATTTACAACTGTCTGCACCTCTGGTATTTCTGGTTGATTTTGAGCTACCTCTGGTGGTGAGGGGTTCCCTATTAGCTGGCTAACTTCGTAAGTAGAAGTATTATTGGCGTTGACATTGATTACTGGATTGATTTTACCAGGCGTGGCTTTTAAAGCGGATGCTATACCTGCACCAGAGACGTTGACAATGCGATTGGCGATCGCATTTGTACCACTTCTTAACGAGTTGCTATAAACGCTATTAGTAGTAGCATTCGGTAAGCCAGCAATTTGAAAAGTGCTGAGGTTAATTTTACTTGGACTAGGTAGAAAGATCACACTTTCCTGTCCAGGCGTTGAATCAATGATTTGGCTGAAGTAATCATTAACATTTGTGCTACTGTCGATGCTGTTGTCATTATTGCTATCAACACCATAGACAGTACGAACTATGGGAAATTGCTCTGGGAAATTAGAAACAACTAAGTTAACTGCGGCTTTTTCAGGCAATACTTCAAACTCGCTGTAACCAATGAGCTTATTTTGGAGATTGTATAAGCGTACTGCAATGCGATCGCCTGCCTTTACTCCTCCCCCAAAATTTGCTCGTTTGTTGATCCTGTATCTGAAATCCCCAACAAACTGCTCTTGGGCATAGCTTGCACCTTTTTTAGCTTTTAAAGAAACCCTCGCGATCACACCAGGAGATCTACCCGATGGTTGTCTAATTGCCAAACTGAAATTTGTTGGCGAAGATCTTCGAGGCTGAGTACTAGGCTGGGTGGGAGGATTAACCACTAACGGTTGAGTAAGCTGACGAGTTACTATCGGTGTCTGTCTTAGTGCTGGAGTTGGCACAGGAGTTGGACGAGTTACTATCGGTGTCGGCGCTGGTATAGGTCTTAGTGCTGGAGTTGGCGCAGGATTTTGACGAGTTACTTGATCGGGTAGTTGAACAGGACGAAGTGGCGCTGATTGCGTGTTCCTTTCTGGCGGAGTATTGACTGGAGGAGTGACACGAGCAGTTTTAATAGAGCTTGCTGCGGCATCCCACTTGACCACAGTACCAGATAAGTTAGTGCGATACAGCCAGCGACTTTCCCCATTAGTTACAGTGATAGACCAACCTGGAACCATTGCTTGAGTACATAAAACTCCACTCTCCGCCAAACCTAAACAGCCATCTGACCAAGTTTGTTGTTTCACCTCAACTACACTGAGTTGAGAATTTGGCATTCCTGTCCTCTGCACAGCATCTTTCATTACTGCATTGATTACTAAAGGCAGTGCCTCAACACCATTATTTTGTTTAAGTTTGCTGCTATCAAGCTCAACTGGCACATTGGCAGAATTTTTGACTGTTTGAGACGAAATACCAGCGATCGCAGGATCATTAGTGTTGGTAGCAACACTGGCAGTAGCTAAAGCAAAGCTACCCACTAAAGCAAAGTAACTGCGGTTCATAGCTGTCATCTGGCACCGAGGCTAAATAGTTAAGTATTGACTTTGATTGGTTGGAAATGTTCCCTACGACATTTTCTCTCATGCAGAGAACTTGACCATACAAACACATATTTTCCTAATCTTAATAATAACAAAAAATCAGATTGTTTTTCTGATCATGTGCTAAATACACTAAATTCAAAATACTTAAATTTTTAATTGTACAATACCCATATTTAAAATCTAAAAACAGTATGACGACAGAACAGCTACCAAAAACAAGCAACTTTGAAAAACAAATTTGGAACTGGCAAGGCTACCAAATTCAGTACACAGTCGTCGGTACAGGCAAACCATTAGTACTAATTCATGGGTTTGGTGCTTCCATTGGACACTGGCGTAAAAATATCCCTGATATCGCTACTGGAGGCTACCAAGTATTTGCCATAGATTTATTAGGGTTTGGTGGTTCCTCTAAGCCATCTATAGATTATTCCCTAGAATTGTGGGAGCAGCTACTCAAAGATTTTTGGGATGCTCATATTCAAGCACCAACAGTATTTGTAGGTAACTCAATTGGGGCATTACTCAGTTTAATCATGGTAGCTGATTATCCAGAAATTACCGCAGGGGGAGTTTTGATCAACTGTGCTGGTGGACTAAATCACCGCCCAGACGAACTTAATTTTCCTTTACGCATGGTAATGAAAGCATTCACCAAGGTAGTTAGTTCTAAAACGTTTGGTTCACTAATTTTTAACCGCGTCCGTCAGAAAGCCAGAATCCGTAGTACCCTACGTCAGGTTTACCGCAACCCAGAAGCAATTACTGATGAGTTAGTAGATTTACTTTATACTCCTTCCTGTGACGAAGGCGCTCAACAAGTTTTTGCTTCAGTTCTCACTGCACCTCCTGGTCCTACTCCAGGGGAGTTACTGCCCAAAGTGAAGCATCCTATGTTGGTAATTTGGGGTGCTGATGATCCTTGGACTCCTGTAAGTGGAGGACGAATTTTTCAAGAGTTAAATCAAGCTGGTCAACCTATCGAGTTTGTATCTATTCCGAATACAGGTCATTGTCCTCACGATGAACGACCAGAAGTTGTCAATCCACTCATATTGAATTGGCTATCCCAACTTTAACTTTAGAAGAATATAATTATAAGTTAAACTACGCAAGCGATCGCGGCACTTCTTGATAGATGACAACGTCTGGATGAGTACGTTATTAAACCTCTCCAAAAATAGAATGTAGAGATATACTATAGTACGTCTCTACAAGGGTTCTAGGGTTAGCACCTTTTATTTCTGGAGATGTCTATTACAAACAGTTAAAAAACTGTTTGTAAGTTAGTTGTCAACATTTCAATAAATCACAAACAATGCTAAATTTTGCCAGAGTTCCAATTATCTTGGGCGGCTTTTCCGCACTCATTTTTAGTATCCCTGTACTAACACAAGAGCAACAAACAGCTACCTCTGTACGACCCAATACTCAACAGAATATAACTTTTAACGTCAAAACTCAAGCAGGTCAATGTCCTAAAACCGTTAGCCTGTGGAATTTATCTCGTTACTATGAAGGTGGTGTAGAACACACAGCTATTGCTGATACCTTAACCATAGCAGGCAATCCTGAGTTAATTTCATCAAGCAACAAATTTGTGCAATTCAAAGCACCTTTGGCAAAAGCTTATGAATCCTGTAATGGTTTAGCAACGTCTGAAACAAGGACATATTACAGTTTTAAATTTCGCGATCGCCACGTTTATTTTCGGGTAAATATTAGAGATATTCCGCGATATAGCTTGATTTCTGACCAAAAAGTTACGGAATCACGCCCTGTTGTGGTATGGCAAGTAGCTGATTAATATATATTTACCAATCAATAATTTTTTTGATTAAATGTAAGATACGTTAAAAATCCGCAGCTAATTTTTAGCTGCTAGTTTCTCATCAACTTACCCAAGACTAGGAAAGTTTTTTCCCAGTAACCATAATTCCCTATGAAAAAGGGTGTACATAATTTTTATTTAAATAAAAATTGCATCAACTTTAATCGCAAAAATTGGGCTAATTAGAACCCCATCCTGATGCCCTATGAAATGGGATGCAGGATGGGGCATAATTTAGCTTTGATATTTTTATAGTTTGATATACTGAGCTTTTTGGTCAGTGCGATCGCACCTTACCATTTTAGGCGCTAATTTTGCATTAATCTCCTCAGATTAACTACCCCGCAATTTTGCTGTTACATCCGCTACGCGACGACCTAATGCTCTTGCAATTTCTAAATCTTCCGCAGGTGGTTGTAACTCACCCTTCGCGCCAGCAACGGTACTTGCACCATAAGGTGTTCCGCCGCGTCCTTCAGTATGAATCATACCGGGGACAGAGTACGGCACGCCTACAATCAGCATTCCTAAGTGCAATAACGGCACCATCATTGTCAATAGCGTTGTTTCTTGTCCGCCATGTGTTGAAGCTGTGGAGGTAAAAACGGCTCCTGGCTTGCCTTCCATTTCACCCTTAAGCCACAAGCCACTTGTGGTATCAATTAGTTGCTTCATTTGAGCAGCCATATTACCGTAGCGGGTCGGGCTACCAAATATTACGGCATCGGCTGCACGTAAATCATCAAGTGTACAAACGGGGATGTCTTGCTGTTGTTCTCGTATTTGACGAGCAAAATCGTTTTCGTCAATTGTTTTATTAACAACATCAAACTCTTCCACACGCCGCAGTAAAACTTCGGCTCCTGCAACCGATTTTGCACCTTCTGCAACTGCTTTTGCTAGTTGTAGAGTGTGACCATACATGGAGTAGTAAACAATTAAAATTTTCATCAAAGATTACTGCTTGTTTTCGTTGACTATAGTACATCTCACCTAATAATAGGGAGAACTTCATCAAGCTAAATCGAATAGTAATATCTCTCCTCCTATCTCTGTGCTGATTTCTAGCTTTTCTTCTCCACTAATAGCTGCTCCATCCCCTTCTGTGAGAGTATGACCGTTTAAGGTTGCACCGCCTTGTGCTATTTGTAACCAAGCGTAACGATTTGCTTTAAGATGATAAGAGATGCGATCGCCTGGTTTTAAAACCGAAGCATACAACTCCATATCTTGATGAACTGTCACAGCACCAACACCCCCATTTCTACCAGCAATTAACCGCAATTTACCGCGCTTTTCTTCTAGGGGAATTGATTGTTGTTCATAGCTTGGTGGTAATCCTTGCTGTTCTGGGAGAATCCAAATTTGCAGCAAATGTACTGGTTCAGTTTCGGAGTGGTTAAATTCACTGTGTCGAATTCCTGTTCCTGCTGTCATCCGTTGTGCATCACCTGGATAAATTACAGCACCTGTACCTAAACTGTCCCGATGCTCTAATGCTCCTTCTAATACATAAGTAATAATTTCCATATCGCGATGACCATGTGTATCGAAACCACCACCAGGTGCAACGCGATCATCGTTTATTACTCGTAATGCTCGAAATCCCATGTGTCTAGGATCATAATAATTACCGAAGGAAAAGCTATGATAGCTATTTAACCAACTGATGTTAAAATGCCCTCTTTGATCGGCTTTGCGTATTTGAATTGTTTGAACTTGATTCATTTTATATACCTCACTACAATTTTTTAGCTGTTTGAGATTTAGTTGTTTTATTTAACAACTTTCATTACTAACTGTACTTACGCACCAAGAATTATTGATTACTATTAAGCCTGGTCTCAACCTGTTTGAGCTACTTATTTTTACCCTAATGTATGTATGGCTTTTATGTAAAGTACCCACTTAAAAGTTAGATACTTACCGAAAGGATACTGTAAAATTTGGTTATTGGTCATTGATAATTGATAATTAATATCACAGGAACTATGAATTATTACGTTGTTTACGATGGCAACTGCAACCTTTGTGTCACTTTTGTACAGCAATTAGAAAATTTAGATCAAGGCAAACTGTTTAAGTATATTCCGATGCAGGATCGGGAATCTTTAAACAATTTTGGCATTACTGAGCAAGACTGTGAAATGGGGATGATTTTGATTGATGCGAATGTACCTAAAAGCAGATGGCAAGGTAGTGATGCGGCAGAAGAAATTGCACGCTTGTTACCTGCGGCTAATTTAATTGTAGATGCTTATCGGGCTTTGCCTGGGTTGAAGTGGTTGGGCGATCGCGCTTATGAACAAATTCGTGACAACCGTTACACTTTGTTTGGCAAACGTACAACTACATATCACTCGGCTTTCCCTGTTGGGGGGTGTCAAAGTGGTAGTTGCGAAAGTTCAATTAACAATTAAGTAGGTCAATGCAATTAAACGTATTACCCCACCCCCCAGCCCCCTCCCCTTAATAAGGGGAGGGGGAGCTTTTCGCTTTTATCTTTTTTTATGTGGATCTACTTAACAATGAGTTTTTATTTAATAAAGAGTAATTACCTTATTGGTTAATTACTTGAACAATTCAAAAACCTGTCGGCAAAAGTGCTTGAGTTTTTCACCGACTTCAGCAACAGGCTGAGATGCTCCCTCAAAACGCCACTGCTCAACTGTAGAAAGTCGCCACTGTTTACCACGATGATCAAAGCCTGCTGCTTCAACACCAATAACCCGATGAGCAGCATCTAACGGATCTTCATAAAACCGAATTTGGACTAAAATGCTGCGACTTTGGAAGCGTTTACTCCAGCCAGGGAAGTGAAAGCCAATATCAATTGAGTCTGGATCAACAAGTTCGCGTGTATCTGGGTCATTTACCCAAGGCTTTAAATCTACCTTAGCATCGGGAAACTCAGACTTAAACAGATTGACAACGGCGGCAATCTTAGTAGCATATTCGATATTCGTAGCTTGTTCGGCTGCGTTCACGCGCAAAACTCCTGAGTTGTTTTAGGCAATTCGTTTTGCTGGTTGAGTCGAGGGATATTGGGGCTTAAATATACCAGTATGTTGCTGATTTCGCAAGCTGATAGCATCATACCTTGGTGAGAGAAAAGTTTTCTGCTTGCTTGGCGATCGCGCTTTCGCGGTAAGCTCTTTGCAACTAGGATCTGTGCAGGGTGATTAGCGTGTCAACGACGAAACATTCAATCAAAGTCGGTTCACTGGAATGGTTTTATCGGGAAGAAAACCCGATGAGTGATAATGGAAAGTTACCTGTGCTGCTACTTCACGGTTTGCCTTCTATGAGTTACAGTTGGAGTGCGGTTATGCCTGCTTTAGGTGAGAAAGGCTTTAGAGCGATCGCACCTGATTGGATAGGTTTTGGCTTGTCGGCAAAACCAGACCGCCGAGACTTTGCTTATACACCGGATGCGTTTATTAATGCTTTAGCAGAGTTTATTCAAGCTTTAGAAATTGAGCGGTTTTTCCTAGTTGTTCAAGGATTTTTAGGCTCTGTTGGTATCCAATATGCCTTACGTCATCCAGAGCAAATTGAACGCTTAACCATTTTGAATGCTCCTTTATCACAGAGTGCAAAGTTACCTTGGAAAATTAAACAACTAGGTATACCTTTAGTGGGTGATATGCTCACACAAGATCCTTTGTTAGTTGACAGAACATTAGAGGGTGGTAGTCGTTATCGGGTATCAGATGCAGATTTGGATGTTTATCGCCGTCCTTTCCTCAAAAGTTCCGATGCGGGGCGCAGTCTGTTTGCAACTGTGCAAAATCTGCAATTAAAGCAGTCAATGGCAGAAATCGCATCGGGTTTAAACGAATGGACGTTTCCCACCCAAATTATTTGGGGTATAAAAGATCCCTGGTTGCCATTGACGGAAGCTGAATATCTTGCCAATTCTCTCAAGCAGGTGGAACTGATTAAACTAGAAGAAGGTGGGCATTATCCGCAGGATCATTGGTCAGCACAAGTTAGTGATGCACTGGTGTATTTTCTCCGCCGTCAGGTAGTTTAAGCTGCCACGCGGTCAAATTTTGGTAATTTTGAGAATTAGCAATGATCTTGCAATGCAGTTAGCGGGGCAAGATGTCCATTAAAATAAAACCGACAAATTAATTAACAGATTCAATAAATTAAGATGATGGCACGTTATCGATCTATTCTGGCTTTGATCCTGGCATTTGTAGCAACATTTGTAGTTAGTTGTAGTAGTCCGACAGAAGTGAAGGCGAAAACCTACACACCTGCCCAAATTGAGCAAATTGAACAGTATGTTGAAGGAATTAGTGCTTTGCGCGATCGCCTTCCAGAGTTAGCAACGATGATTGAAAACCGCGACTGGAATAATGTTGAGTCTTTCATTCATGGTCCATTAGGTGACATCCGCGCTCGGATGAGTAGTTTAGCACGTCAACTTATGCCTGATGCTCAGAATGCTGCATTAGAAACCGCTAAAGATGTGTTTGGTCACTTCATTAAGATTGATGAATCTGCACAAATCGGCAGTTATACCCAAGCTATCCGCAACTATGCAGAACTGATCAAGGATTTTGATGCGTTCTTAAATCAAATTCCCAAAGCATAGAAGTTAATAGTTAGGGGTTAGCAAGCTTGCTAATTCCATTTATTTTGTGTGTGGCGCGTCAGCGTATTACCCCACCCCAACCCTCCCCTTATCAAGGGGAGGGGGCAAGAGTAGCGCGGCTGGGGTATTTTTTTTACTTTACTAACTTAAAATCTGCTGTAGATAAGCCTCATAAAATAAAAAAGCTAATTGCTGACTGCTATCAATATGAGTCGAGTTGTAATTATTGGATGTGGTGTAGTTGGCGCTGCGATCGCTTATGAACTTAGTTTAGTTCCAAATTTATCAATTACAGTTATCGATCAACAACCACCCGCGCAGGGGGCAACTGGTGCGGCGCTAGGCGTTTTGATGGGTGTTATTAGTCATAAAATTAAAGGTAATGCGTGGCGGATGCGACAATTTAGTATCCAACGCTATGAAACTTTAATTCCAGAATTAGAAGCAATTACAGGATATAAAATTCCATTTAATCGCCAAGGTATTCTTAAGCTGTGTTTTGAAGGGGAAGATTTAACAAAGTGGGAGAAACTAATAAAAATTCGTCAATCTCAAGGCTGGGACTTAGAAATTTGGGATAGTTCGCAATTACTATTAAAATGTCCGCAGCTTAGTAGTAACAACATTATTGCGGGTGTTTATTCTCCTCAAGATCGGCAACTTGATCCAACGGCGCTGACAAATGCTTTGGTTGACGCGGCTAAATATAGTGGTGTTAACTTTCAATTTGGTGTGAAAGTTGATAATTTTAAATCGTGTAAGTCGGAAAATTTAGATATTGATGTTTGTCAAGAGATTCAAACAACAACAGGAAAGTTAACTGCTGATTGGTTTGTAGTAGCAGCAGGCTTGGGTTCAACACCTCTAACAGCATCATTACAACAAGCTGTTGATATTCGACCTGTTTTAGGACAAGCTTTACATTTGCGTATAAAAAACCCTTTGGGTGATGCTAATTTTCAGCCTGTAATTACGGGTAATGATGTCCACATTGTACCGTTAAGTAAAGGGGAATATTGGGTAGGGGCGACAGTAGAGTTTTCCTCTAATGACGGTGATATTGTGGCTGATGCAGCATTATTAGATCAAGTTATGCAACAGGCGATCGCATTTTGTCCAGACTTAGCAGAAGCTACTGTACTTAAATCTTGGTCTGGTTTACGTCCACGTCCAGAAGCACGTCCTGCACCTGTTATTGGTCATCTTCCTGGTTATAGTAATGTGCTGTTAGCTACAGGTCATTATCGCAATGGTGTATTGCTTGCACCAGCAACCGCTCAAACTATTCGTGAGGCGATCTTGAGCAGTTGATAAGATACTTGGAAAAAGAGCAATAACCTATTAGCTGATCATCAATCGACCTCTTGCATAAGCAGATAAATTTTGTATTTCATCTGCGTTTATCTGCGTTTATCTGCGGTTAATTTCTCTTCTGAAACCCAACATACAATTATGCAGTTATTAAAAACTAATCCCTATATCCAAAGTACGCACTAAAAAAGCCCACTTATCTGCAATCTCTTCAATAATCTTAGCTGTGGGCTTCCCTGCACCATGTCCCGCCTTAGTTTCAATTCTAATTAACACAGGTTGCTCACCTTGATGCGCCTCTTGCAAACCTGCTGCAAACTTAAAACTATGAGCAGGAACTACGCGATCATCATGATCGGCAGTTGTAATTAATGTAGCTGGATAAGATGTTCCAGGCTTAAGATTGTGCAGGGGTGAATAAGCATATAACGCCTTAAATTCTTCTGGATGATCGGGAGAACCATAATCTGAAGTCCATGCCCAACCAATTGTAAACTTATGAAAGCGCAACATATCCATTACACCCACAGCCGGAAGTGCAGCCGCAAATAAATCAGGGCGTTGCGTCATACACGCGCCTACTAATAAACCGCCATTACTACCGCCACTAATAGCAAGTTTTGCAGGGGATGTGTATTTATTAGCAATTAGCCACTCTGCTGCTGCAATAAAATCATCAAATACATTCTGTTTATTTAACTTGGTTCCTGCTTGATGCCATTCTTCTCCATACTCCCCGCCGCCGCGTAGGTTGGGAACTGCATAAACACCACCCATCTCCATCCACACGATCACACCTACAGAAAAACTAGGTGTTAATGAAACATTAAAACCACCATAACCATATAAATAAGTTGGGTTATTTCCATTTAATTGCAAACCTTTTTTGTAGGTGATAAACATCGGCACTTGAGTACCATCTTTACTACTATAGAAAACCTGCTTTGTTTCGTAATCTTCGGGATTAAAATCAACTTGTGGTTGTCTAAATACTCTGCTTTCTCCTGTCGTCATGTCGTAGCGATAGATAGTTGCAGGAGTAGTAAAACTCGTGAAGCTGTAAAAAGTTTCTGTATCCCAACGTTTGCCACCAAAACCGCCAGCAGAACCAATTCCTGGCAACGCAACTTCTCTAACAAACTCACCATTAATATTAAAGATTTTGATTTGACTACGTGCATCTTTGAGGTAGTCAACTACTAATTGATTGTTTAAAATACCAATACTTTCAAGAGTTTCATTTGCTTGCGGGATTATTTCTCGCCAATGTTCCTTTTGTGGGTTGTTAATGTCTATAGCGATCGCACGACCACGAGCCGCATCTAAATCAGTTTGAAACCAAAAGACTGATCCATCATTATCAATAAAGCTAAAACTCGCTTCAAAATCACTAATTAGTTCTATAAATTGGGAATTTGCATCCGCCAAGTCTTTATAAAACACTAAGTTTTTAGGATCAGTTCCTTGCCAAACACTAATTATTAGATAACGACCATCTTCAGTTACGCCACCATTAAAACCCCATTCTTTTTGGTCTGGTCTATGATAAATTAAAACGTCTTCTGATTGCGACGTTCCTATTTTGTGGTAGTATAGCTTTTGGAAATAATTAATGTCTTCTAATTTAGTTGCTTCATTCGGCTGATCATAACGACTATAGAAGAAACCTTGATTGTCTTTAGTCCAAGAAGCGCCAGAGAACTTAATCCAATTAAGATGATCTAAAATATCTGCTTGGGTTTCGACATCACGCACTTTCCATTCTTGCCAGTCTGAACCAGAAGTTGATAAACCATAAGCCATTAATTTACCGTTTTCACTGATAGCTATACCAGCAAGAGCAACAGTACCATCTTCTGAAAGCTTGTTGGGGTCGAGTAAAACTTTTGGTTCAGAGTCAAGAGAAGTTAAGGTATATAAAACAGATTGGTTTTGCAGACCATCATTTTTAAAATAGAAATAGCGATCGCCCTCTTTAAAGGGAACGCTAAATTTCTCATAGTCCCACAATTGAGTTAAACGCTGTTTAATTTGCGATCGCGCTGTAATTTGATTCAGGTAATCAAAAGTAACTTGATTCTGCGCCTCAACCCAAGCTTTTGTTTCTTGAGAGTCTACATCCTCTAACCAACGGTAGGGATCAGAAACTTTAGTCCCGTGATAATCATCAACTTGGTTAACAGTTTGGCTAGTTGGATAGGTAATAGATTTAGTCGTATCTGACATCATTCAGGGGGAGGAGTGAGGAGTGAGGAGTGAGGAGTGAGGAGT
>JBARVL010000574.1:0-1723 GCA_049646245.1 Crinalium sp.
TTGACACTCCCCCGTCAAGCTACGCTGTGACGGGAGATTCTTGCTTCAATGAAACTTGCTCTTTGATACAAGTACCATCAAGTCTTACAGCTTCTCGCGCGTGCTTGAAATCCGGTATGCCCTACCGTATTTGTAACGTTTTGTCTTTTTACTTTTCCTAGTTATGTTGCTTGGTTTTCACAACTAATTGAGGTTCATTTGACTGTTAAAATCTTAGCACACAACCCTGCCCACGATTCATCTCACCACCAAACTCCGTTGTGGTGGGAGTCCCAAGAGTGGAAGAGAGATAGAGCAACGTCAGGTTGAAGGTAAAGAACTACCAACTGAATTAATCAACACAGTCAGTAGACAAGTAAGCGACATCTTGAGCCTAAGCGACATTGCCAATCGTGGTACAGCTTTTCACTTTCAACAGCTTGATATCGAAGCAGGCAAAATTATAGTACAAGCCGCTACCCAGATCGAACATTTTCCCACAAATTAATATCATTAATAATTTTGCCAACGCCCTTGCCCCCTCCCCTTTATAAGGGAAAGTTGGAGAGTCGATACTGTTGGTTATAAAGATACCCGCCTTATCATCTTGCTCCCTCCCCTTTATAATGGGAGGGTTGGGGAGGGGTATACTTTAGATGCAACGTACTGTAGCTAAAGACTCTAAAACCAGTTTCGCTGCACTAACGCGGATCATAAAAATTTTCCCTCCAAATTCGCGATAAGCTGAAAATTGAAGTGAACGACAAGGGTAATTTATGGTGCAGTTAAGAAGTTTTCGACATTTAGCTGTCTTTGCTATTTCCTTGCTTGTTTGGCTTGCAAGCTGGGTATTTACTCCCCCTGCCTTAGCACTAACTCAAATACAACTTTCTAACTTGTCCTATCACAGATGTCCAGCAGAGTTCTCAAAAGGTGCTGTCACCAGTGGTCGCTTTACTGAAGCAGCCAACTGTTTTATGATCACAGGCAAAGCAGATAATAAATCAGGTAAACCTGTATACGATGCGGATATTTTTGGTCGTATTTATGATGCTGACAACAATTCCGTCATGCAAAACAGAACTCGTCTAGGTTTGATCGAAGAACTACCACCAGGCATTAGCGATTTTGAATTAAGAATCACTGTACCTGCGAATTTACCAACACCTCTGCAACTAAAACAATTCAAAGCAGCAGGATTTAGCGGTAGAGTTCGTCGTTGACATCCTACCGCTATTAATAAAACCAACTGCAACCCCTGTCGGATTTAAAACCCAACACTTGATGTAATTGCAGGAGTAAATAGTCCTGCCACAATTTGCAGCAGAAAAATTGCCAACATTGGAGAGATATCCAATGTACCGCCCAGAGGTGGAATAAAAGAACGGAATAAATCGAGATAGGGGTCAGTCAGAGGACTCAATGTAGCTGTAATCTGATTCATCCACTCGACTGTAGGGAACCAAGTCAAAAGAATCCGAACCACCAGCAGGAATATATAGATTTGCAGAAAGTAATAGATGCTTGTAGTCAGCAGGGCAGCAGATGAACTCATGGATATTACAGTTTATTAAGTAACGGATCTGTTTTACTTCTAGTTTACTTTAGGAGTATCAACAGTGGATAAGAGATGCTACTTTAGGATTCAATACCGCGCGATCGCTCTTGATCTATCTCCACAGCATTACCATTGACATTCCCTAGTGACAAACGCACTTCATCAATCGCTGTATTGAGTTGAGCA
>JBARVL010000575.1:0-19446 GCA_049646245.1 Crinalium sp.
GCACAGAATTGGTAACTAAGTCTGGCTTGGATGTTTGGAGTTGTGAACTTTCTAATAACTTAGGTAAGAACTTGTCACCACATAGTTACACAAACGAAAACTCCCAAGGTGTATTAATCCGAATTTCTGACAATGGTTCTGGGATTCCCGAAGCAGTTCAGAAAAAAATATTTGATCCATTTTTTACAACAAAACCAGTAGGAAAAGGTACTGGAATGGGGTTATCTATAAGCTATCAAGTTGTAGTTGAGCGTCACGGCGGTCAATTAACTTGTTTGTCAACTCCAGGGGTGGGAACTGAGTTTATAATTGCTATTCCTTTAGAAAATATAGAGCAAAAAAATGGCAAAGCGATCGCAGATGATTTAGCTGTAACGGATGATGTTGGCGATCAAACTCAGGTATTGCAACCTCTGTGAATTACAGATCATAAGTAGCTCCACATTAAAAAAGATAAAATGCCAATCTCCCCCTCCCCTTGATAAGGGGAGGGGGTTGGGGGGTGGGGTATTGCGTTTAATTATGTTGACAATTTAGGGGGATCTCTGCCTAAGTCCTGAGCAGAATAAAATCAGCTTCCTAGCTGCAAATTTTGGAGAATTAAATTTTGTCTAGGTGAAAATCCATCTCCATATTCTCCTGGGTAATAGGTAATTACATAAAATGTTTTACCTTGAGATTGACCCAGAATTACATTTCCCAAATAAAATTGATTACCCTTGCGTTGTTGGAATGAAATCTTTTCTTTCGCCCAACTATAAGGTAATTTCGTAGTCCTACCAGTGACTTGCCAGCCATTAGAAGCAATCAAACCATCTTTGCCATCAACAAATTGTTTGAGTTGCCCTAAATTCTTAATAAAGTTAAGAAAGCGAAAGCTAACGTATGCGTCTGTTTTTTTAGTCCCTGTGGTGTTGACGTAGAAATATGTAGCTGTTCCCTCGCCAGAACTAACTCTTTCTGGTGCAAAAAACTTGTCTGGATAGTAGGTACTGAACTTTGGACTGGATTGCTGGTAAAGTTTTAAAGTTACTTGGGTTTTTTCGCCTTCTACATAAATTGTGCCAGTTTTTGTAGGCGGTTTTTGTGTTTCTGTTTTAGCAAGGGTCGTCTTAGGTTTGCTGCTGTAGGTAACATCCTTCTGAAATACAGCGACAGAAGGTATAGCAATGGCAAGGACGAGTACCCCAGCTAGTAAATAGTAAAGCTTGTGTATTTTCATATTTCGCTGGGTTGTGACCAATACAGTCCCTATTAAGGGCATATAACAACTGACTTAATCAAGTTTGTTAAAGTTTCCCCACTGCTATACATTAAATAAAGATCACGGGTTACGAAGAGATCCCCCTAAATCCCCCTTAAAAAGGGGGACTTTGAATGTGACGGAAATTAGGATTTTGTAGGGGTAGCGCCCCCGTGCCTACCCCGCACCAGTAACGGGACTTTGAATGTTAACCCCTAAAGGATTTAAACAAATTTGTAAGTAAATTCATAGATATAATCTACTCTGCCCTTACGCAAAACTGCTGGGTCTAATCTTTCAGTAGTATTACAAGTCAACAAAAACACTAACTTTTGCTGTGCTTGAATACCGCTTTCTTCAATCACACTTTGATACAAAGTGCCATCCAGCAAACTGAGAATATGCTCAGTTTTACTATTACCTTGTGCTGCCAAACTAGCACGATCTTGTGCTAAATTATCAGCTTCATTAATAATGATACAAATCTTTTCTAAATAACTTGGAGGAACAAAATTTTCAACAGCATCGTGATCGAGAATAAAGATTACATAACCTAGAGGCATTAAAATTTCTTTAGCAACTGCTTGTGTCCAAGCGGTTTTACCTGTTCCTGGTTCTCCGTGTACTAACACAGCTAATTGATTTTGATCGATAATTGCTTGCTGTACTGTGTCAGTAAAGCTTTGAATATCAGCAGGAAATTGTCTAATTGGATACTGGCTGTTAATTTGTCCGACACGGCTTTTATATCCACTAAGGATTACTGCTAAGTTATAAGTGGCTTTGTTAACTAGCGGTGTTAAATCCTTGGCGATTAAGGTATAGTTGCGGACTTTGCGATCGTAGTTTTCGATTTGTAGCCAAACTTGCTGTTTACTCCAATAAGCAAAAACAGTACCGATTGTTTCAATCCGATCCCATTTGGAAAATCGCTCTACTGGATAATAATAATATCGCTCAATATAATATTGGGTAATATTATCAGGACGACCTAACACATCCAAGATTTTAAAAACAGTTATTTCTTGTAAGCGATTAAGAACATACTCAATAGGAATACTTTCTCTGCTGACTAACTGTGTAACTGGTGTCAGAGTAGTAATAATCTCTTTATATTGATAATCTGGTACGCGCGGTTCAGGTGTGACGTAATTCCAAAATTCATTCAACTCATATCGAGTATTATCAGAAAAAACATTTAATATATTTGCCCACCATGTATATTCATTGCGACCAAGGGCATTAGCAATATCGCTGGTAATATCTAAAGTTTTACGACTTAATTCTTGTGTATCGCTAAACAGAAGATGAAACACATATCCCAAATCCAAGTCTCTGGTTAATGGTCGCCAGCCTGAACTCAGCAACCCTTGATTTTGAGAGTTATTATTGGGAGGCGTATTATTGTAATCGGGATAGTAGTCTGATGCCATAAAATTATTGTTTCTGTAAAGATGTTGAATTATTAATTTTGTTAAACTAGCGGGACTTAATTTTTTTCACTTTTTTGAAGATATTCGGGCGGAACAAGTTCCACTAGCCAAACTCCATTATCAGAACAGTAAAACTTGAATTCATCTTGATACATCCGTGCTGCATCAACAGCAAAAACTACTGGAATACCATGTCTCTTTCCTACAGTTTTTGCTGTTTCTATGTTTGTTGATAAGTGAACATGATGCCGAGACATTTGGCAAATACCTGTATTAAGTATAGATTCAACTGCATTAGCGCCTGTACCGTGATATAGCACATCTGGGGGAATTTGAGTTTGTAACTGCAAATCTACATCTATACTATGTCCTTGGTTGGCACGAATTAGTTTACCTGTTGAGTCAAAGGAAAAGCGTTTTTTGTCGTTAGTTGCTACTACTTCGTTAAGTTCATCACGGGTTATGGGAAAAGAATGATTGCTACAAGCAGCTAGTAATTCATCGACAGCAACCCATCCCCCTGAAGATATTTTAATACCTATTCGCTCAGGTTGATGCCGCAAATGTTTGCTAAGATACTTGCTAATTTTAACTAAGCGATGATTTTCCATGCTTTACATATTATGGATATATAATTTAAACTAAAGAACCAATTGATATTTAATAGTTAAAAAATTATGTAATACTTTGATAAACTATTAATTTGGAGGTTTTCAACCAATACTTAAACAATCTAAACTTAGATTAAATAACACAAGTGATGCAAACTCATTTGCGTAAAAACTGAGATGGAGTTTGAGCGATCGCGTAGCGACTCCGCAGGAGTATCGCACTTTTCACATAAATATGACGTAATTTAATAGCCTTTTTATACTACTAGCATACTACAAAAAAGGCAAGGGGATAAAAAAATGCGATCGCACCCCTGAACAGTTATCAATGACCAATCACCTATATCTAACCTCTTTCAGCAGTATCCCCAGTAATTAAAATTTGCACTAAACTCCAAACTAGAGAAAAAAACGCCGATACAAACACTACGAGCATTAACATTGCTAAGGCTGAGAAAGGAGCCACCATCGCCATTAGTAACCCGCATAACAGCAAAATCATGATTAATGACTTATTCATTTACTTTTTGCCATAAGTTCCTTGTATACTTTCACCATATTTACTGGAACTGAGATTTACCTCTAGCCTGGGTGACAATTTTTTTTGCTCAAAAATCACTCCTCATAGATCACCGTATACGGCTCTAGAACTGCATTTCAGACCTTTGGGGGATGATATTTATCGGAATAATTGGTAAATATTGCTTACACATTGTTATTTTTGTAGCAATATAAGGTTGATGTTCCACTAATCGTGAGATTACTCGGAATTTAAACGTAATGAGGGAACTACCATGTTTCAAAGTACGGGAATTATCCTGGGCTTAAACAAATTGTCGTTATGGATGGCACAAGTTCCGGTAGATAATGGAGTCGATTCTCCCGAAAGAGCCGCTCTAGTATTTTCTGGACCTAAATTTTTTATTGCTTTGGTTGCTGGGGTAATGCTGGCGTTTGCGGTGCAGTTTGTGTTAACAAACTTATCCGTCGCTTTCGGGCTTTCCTTTCTGGGGCATAAATCCGACTCAAACTCAAACGATCATCATAACAATAATGATGATTCTGGCAGCGTTGGCGGCACAATTCGCAAAATCGGTACTGCGGTTGGTGCTTGGACATTAATAACTGTCACTATTGCTTTATTTATTGCTTGTCTTCTAGCAGTTAAACTAACCTTGATCACCGATGCTGGACTCGGTGCGATCATTGGTTTGGTGATCTGGGCAACTTACTTTTCACTTCTAGTCTGGGTAAGTTCCACAACGGTAGGTTCCTTAATCGGTTCAGTAGTTAATACCGCAACTTCTGGGTTTCAAGCGATTTTGGGTACAGCCGCCACCGCTATTGGTGCTAAAGCTGCAAGCAATCAAGTTGTTGCTACGGCTGAAGCAGCAGCAAATGCTATTCGGCGGGAATTCACTGCGGGTCTTGATCCTGTTAGTATGCGGGAAACGGTGGAAGATTATATCCAATCTCTACGTCCGCCAGAATTAGATATCAAGTCAATTCGTAAAGAATTTGAAAACATTCTCAATGATCCGCAGTTGAGAGATGTTGCTGTCAGTGGTGGCTTGGCTAACATTGATAGACAGCAATTAGTAGATTTAGTTAGCAGTCGCACTGATTTATCAAAACGAGATGTAAATCGGATTGCGGATCAGCTAGAAGCTGTTTGGAAGCAAACTGTTGGTAAGTTTCCTCAAGCGGCGCAACAGCTACAGCCGCAGCCACCTGGCTGGATGAATGATTTGATGAACTACCTCAAGTCTGCTCAACCGGATCAGTTACGGCAAGAAATTACAGGTAGAATTGACCAAGTAATGGGAATGATTCAACCCAATAATCGCCAAGGTGAGGGTAAGGATCAAGATCAAGAAAGCCCTAGCATGGTGGATCAAGCCATGATGTTAGGTTTCAATGCCCTAATGAGTACAGTGATGGGTCGTACTGATTTGTCGCAGTTGGATGTACAACAAATCATTGAACAGTTAAAAACTGCTAGAGATAAAGTCAGCAATCAAGCTGGTCAAATTACTGCTCAAGTTAAGGGCGAACCTACGTCAAGTCCTATCCGTACAGATGTAGAAAATTATCTGCTCAATGCTTATGCTTGGAAGATGAATAAGGATGCTGTGGCGCGGGAGTTTAAAGATGTACTTTATGACCCGCAAGCAGATCCAGGTACTGTTCATCGGGAAGTAGATCAGCTATCACGTCAAGATTTTGTCAATTTGCTGCAACAGCGAGGTTTGTTTACTCAAGACAAAATCAATCAAATTGCCGATCAGTTAGAAAGCATTCGCCAAGAAGTTTTATTTACAACTAAAACGGCTGAAGAACAACAGCAAAGGGAAGATTTACGGCGGCGGGTTGAAGGTTATATCTTGTTAACCAAGAAGGAAGATTTGACCAAAGATGCGATCGCTCGTGATTTCCCAGATTTGTTGAACGATCAAAATGCTGACGCTGAAACACTCAAAGAGCGTTTTAGTCAGCTTGACCGTGATAGTTTGTTGCAAATATTCACTCAGCGCCAGCCCCAAGACATTACGACTGATGAAGCACAGACAATTGTTAATGAATTAGAAGCACAGCGCGATCGCACTTTGCTAAATGCTGAAGATTTGGCAACACAAGCAAAAGCTCAAGCTGAAACTCTGTGGCTGAATGTAGAGTCTTATCTGCAAAATACTGGTAAGGATGAACTTAATCCCGAAGGTATTAAGCGCGATATCAGCAAACTGCTCGATGATCCTCAAGCTGGGATGTGGGCAATTCGCGCCCGCTTGTCTCGCTTTGACCGCGATACTTTAGTAAAATTACTCAGCCAGCGCCAAGATTTGAGTGAGGAACAAGTCAATCAAATCATCGATCAGGTGCAAAGTACCTGGAGTAGTGTTCTGCATACTCCGCAAAAAGTAGCGCATCAAGCTAAGGAACAGTACGACCAAGTTACAACATCAATTACTGAGTATCTGCGTAATACTGGTAAGGATGAACTTAATCCTGAAGGTATTCAGCGAGATTTAACGAAGCTATTGCAAAATCCCAAGTCGGGTGCTACAGCTTTGCGCGATCGCTTGTCTCGTGTTGATCGTGATACTTTAGTTAAGCTATTGAGTCAACGACAAGATCTGAGCGAAGCACAAGTCAATCAGATTATCGATCAAGTGCAAGGAACGATTCAAGGTATTATTAAAGCACCTCGACGGTTTGCTCAAAGGACTCAACAAAGCGTCCAAGATTTTCAATCTACCCTGGAAGATTACCTGCGTAATACTGGTAAAGAAGAACTTAATCCAGAAGGAGTCAAACGCGATATACAACTGTTGTTGCATGATCCGCGTGTAGGGATGGAAAGTTTGAGCGATCGCCTAAGTAAGATTGACAGAGACACTGTAATCAAACTTGTGTCTCAACGTCAGGATATCTCTGAAGCAGAAGCTAGTCGGATTGTGGATCAAGTGTTATCTGTGCGTGAGCAATTTGTGGAACAAATCCGCGCAGTACAACGCCGAGTACAAGACGCAATTAATAGTGTGTTCGATCGCATCCGCAACTACCTGAACGACCTTGAGCGTCCAGAACTTAATTATGATGGCATCAAACAAGATGTCCGCAAATTATTTGATGATCCACAGGCTGGATTTGATGCTTTACGCGATCGCTTGGGTCATTTCAACCGCGATACTTTAGTTGCAATTATGAGTTCCCGCGAGGATATCTCAGAAGCAGATGCTAATCGCTTAATTGACCAGATCGATCGGACGCGCAACAGCATCCTGCAACGTGCAGAACGTATGCAGATGGAAGCGCAACGCCGTCTTGAAGATATCAAGCGTCAAGCTCAAGAGCAAGCCGAAGAAACCCGCAAAGCCGCAGAAAGTGCCGCTTGGTGGTTATTTGGTACAGCAGTTATTTCTTCTATTGCTTCAGCCGTTGCTGGTGCTTTAGCTGTCGCTTCTGTAGTTCGTTAAAAGTTAGCTAGTTTTTAATATATAGATAGAGATGCGATCGCATCTCTATTTTTTTTTCCACTATGTAGAGACGTACCATAGTACGTCTCTACATTAAATATTATTATTTTTTATAAATCAAAAATACTGAGCCAATAGGATTGAAATTTTCAACATAAATCCGGTTATCAAAATACAAACCTGTAGACCAACCACCATCAAACAGCATTCCTTCCTCAATCTTACCTAAACAGTAATTTTTAGATATCCCTGTCAGCACATCATCAAACCTAGATGGATACAAAGTTTGCTCACCATTAGCATTATTTACTAACAAAATTACATATCCCTTTTCCGTAATAGCTACTAAAGAACGGCTAGTTTCTTGAGAACACGCATATTCTCCCAAATCCTTACAAATATCTTTAAACTTTCCTTGTTGATAAAACCTACCATTACCTCCAACCAGGTTGTAATTTAAACTTGGAGTTTTTCTTTTACCAATTTGAATACTAGCCTGGCGCGTTTCTGGTTTACCGCCTGAAATACCAAAAGAAGAACGCTTATTTTTGAATATCCCTGAATATTCTACTCCCCGCGAAATATTTAACCCTTGTGGTTTATGTTCAGGATCTATATAATCTGCGTTAATTGCTGCGATCGGCTTCTTTCCATCTAATTGTGCATTTTCATCATTTATAATTTCAGAAAAACTTTTAGGAATATATTGTTTTAATAATTTTCCCTGTGCATCTTTAGCATAGATTTGATGATTTAAACCCAAGCTAACTTTAAAATCAAGGTCTTTAGACTTAGGATCAAAAATAATTACATTATTCCCACCTTGTTCATCATTATTGCCTTGATTATTCGTCAGAATAAACTTAATACTTTGCCAAGAGCAATCTGGTTGTTGGTTCGTCGAATTAGTTTTAATATTTTTTGATTGAACAATTTCTCTAGCAGTTCGTTCAATAGATTGTGCTTTTTGTTCTATTGTGTCAGAATCGCCACAAGAAACTAAAGTAACTAGACTAATTACATAGAAAGTTTTACAATATATTTTTTTTAAGCAAGTCATCTGTCAACCATAACTTAAAAGCTGGATAGGTTATTCCCAACCCTGCATTTCTACCAATTCTACACAAATATCATTAATTTTTGATCTATCAATATATTTTGGCAAGACACTTTTGGGATAAATTGCCTCAATTTCAGCAAATAACTCATCAGCAAGTGCTTTTACTTGCTCGTAAGAATATTCACAATTTCTAATTGCTTTTAACTGTGGTGCATCTCCGGCTTTTTCTCGATTAACAATTACTTCTCCTGTCTTTAAAATCTCAATTCCCATCCGCAACAGTCGAATTAAGTGCGCGGCGTGTTTGACATCATAACCCACTTTTCTTTCATACTCTGCCCGCGTCACGTTGCGATTTTTTTTCCAAGACTGATAATTGTCATATTCTCTCAAAGCCGTGCGATAAGCTTGACTAATATGCAACAAGCGAATAAAATCATTACTTGCTCTAGTTAACTGCTGCACATTAGGAAGAACTTGTTCAGGTAAAGGATGCTGTTTAAATATTCCTTTATAATCAATTCTGGCAATTAAAAGCTCATATAATTCTTCCGCAGGCTGCATAAATTCGATGCAGTTTCGCACGGAGAGATAAAGAAATTCTAGAAAGGCATTAATCTGGTCTTTTGTTAAAGGTTTATATTCCTCACTTAAACCAAAGTCAGCTAATTCTGGCTTTTTAGTGGGAGGATTTAGTAACCATTTGCGATGAGTTTCAATTTTCTTCAATTGAGCAAAGGCGTATCCTGAAAAAGAGTGCTTGACTTTGGTACAAAGCATCTCTTGTCGGTAAGAAATCAGTTTTTTACCGACATCAGTTAGAACTAAATAATCTTCTGCATCTAACCACATTAACTCTAAAATATTAGGGTTATTTAATGCAGCTAGATGTAAATATTTTCTGAGTTCATACACACAAACATCAGCAGAATGATTAATTGCCTCGATAGTTCCAGGTTCAGAATGCCAACCTTGGTCTTTTTGCTCAAAAGTTTCAAATCCCAGATAGTGTCTCTTTTTAGCAACAGCTATCCCTTTTAAATCAATGTCGGAAGTGGCTGTATTAATTCGATAAGCTTGGCTTCCGACTACTCCTAAAAGGATCGTTCTTTTCTCGACTTCTGCTCGATTCATTTTGATTATGCTTTATTCAAATAGCAGCCAAAAAATTTGCTTTTAAAGCTAAGTAAATGGGCATCATTCAACTTAAACTCAAGTCAGTAATCGGTCATTGTTAATTGTTAATTGTTAATTGTTAATTGTTAATTGTTAATTGTTCAACTACTTTTGATTGTGGAAAGGACAACCTGTTGCCAATTTACCTAAGAATAAACTGGTATCAAAGAAATGTTCCAATGAGAGAATTTTTAAGTCATCGTTAACACGGGCAACGGTCATTCCAGAGATTTCTATCTTCTCTCCTGTAGGTGCATGATCTTTATAAGGTCCGCTAAAAGTTCCCCAATGCCGCCATTTAAAAGAAACATTTGGGGGACCTGAGAATACCTCAGATAACTCCCACAAAAATCCATCTGGAAATGCTTCGTGGAAAATCCGAATAGAAGATTCAAATGTCTCGACTTTAGGACTATAGTGTTCTGATTCTTCTAGAAATAGATTATAAGTTCCTACTGCTGCCACATCATTAGCAGTGTACTCTGGACCACCATTTGTAGTCATGCGAAACTTGTCAGCAACAACCGATACCCACTGGGCGGGGTTTGTTTTGTAGGTTGCTTCCATCTCAAAGGCTCTAACTAAGTTTTGCACAATCGCCTCCAAAGACCCCTCAAGGTGAGCATATTGGCTTTGTGAAAAAAGAGATTTGTTAGTCTGGGAATAGTCTGGGCGTTGTTTCTCACGCCACTCGACACCATCATCGTGAGCGATAATTGTTTCTCTGTCTTGTATCCAAAGAGGCTGATCGGTCGGTTGTGTCGAAGTCATAAAGCCTTGGGTTAATTAATCTAAATTATACTTCAATTATGCCCGAAGATAGATGCACCAATATTAAATCAAAAAATAACGCTGATTATTTATAGCCTAAGTGTGACTGAGTATACATCAGGGCAATTGAACTTGATGCACTGCTAATTAGCGATCGCCTCTCGCCGTAGCTGATATCTGAATTGGGGTTAAACTTGAACCTGGATAATAAGTTCCTAAAATCTGCGTATAGTCATATCCTTGTTTGGCTAAATCTTTCGCTCCATGTTGGCTCATTCCTTTACCATCGTGCGCTCGATCGCTTGTTTCTTGAGTATCAGCATACCAAGCATCAACTAAAGAACCTTGAGCAGTAAGAATTTGACCTCTAGTTAATTCAACTGCTGTATAAGTACTGCTGGCTTCACCGCTTAAACCTTTGTAAACTTGCCAAGCTTGGGTTGCACCGATATTGTAATAGGGGTTAGCAGGTTTTAAGTAACGCACCAAAGCATAAGAACGTGCTGCAACTGCTTGAGCTTTAAGAGCATCTACTGGCCAGGAACTTGGCATTTCTGAGCCAACGACACTATATAAATATGTTTCTAAATTGACATAATTTACTGCTAATAATGTACTACCTCTAGAGATTAATTTTACTTTTCCTCTATACCAATGTTCTCCAACACCAACATACCCGCCTGGAGTTGCTTCTAGCCAAACAGCATGAGGGCTTTTCCATAAACCAAAATCTATTTGGTTTGCTGATGCTTGCAGGTTGAAGGGAACACCTGCGGGAAGACTTTGCAGTACTCTACCTGCTTCATCTCTAATAATTCCGGTTGTGGAAGTTCCAACCGCGAGAGTTTCTACATTAATTGCGATCGCTACCTTTAATTCTACATCCGTAGGTTGGTGTACAGGGGCAGCAACCTGAGTTTTAGTAGAAGTTTTAGCAGTAGGAGTTTTAGCAGTAGGAGTAATTGCAGGGCTGCTTGGTTTAATACTAGGTTGAGGGCTAATTTGACTACTTGGAGATGCTGGCGAAACTGAGACAAGGTTTTGTTTGGGGACACTGGCGGAATCTGATGTCCGTACTGCTGGGAGTAGCAATGTTGGTGCAGCCAAGAGGGGAATTAGGCTGTAGCGTAAGTTAGAGAACCGCAGAAGTGTAGTTGTCAATGTCACGTTTCATCTTTTGGTAGTTCAATTTGCCATTGTAATAGGTTAAATTACCAATAGTGGTTGCGGTACTTACTTATTAATTTAAATTTAATCTTGCTGTATCTAAGTAATTTCCGCAATTACCCTGTTAAGGTGTAGCCTAAGCTGACTGCTATATTACCGAAGGCGGGTAAGTTCCGCTACTTCCCAAACTCTAATTTCTCCATAACTACTACTAACTATCTTGCGTCCATCTGGACTAATAGCAACAGAAAGTATGATGTCTTTATGCCCACTTAAAGTATTAATCAAACTACCTGTAGTGAAATCCCAAACTTTGATTGTTTTGTCTAGGCTACTACTAATAATTGTATGTCCATCTGGACTGATGGCAATAGCCAGAACTGACTTTTTATGCCCCGTTAGCGTAGCCATAAGCGTCCCTGTGGCAAGATTCCAAATTTTAATTGTTTGATCGCCACTACTACTAATAATATTTTTGCCATCGGGAGTAATAACAACACAAAGAACAGGTTTTGTATGACTAATGAGAGTGTCTATCAAACTACCCGTAGCCAAATACCAAATCTTGATTGTTTGATCATCACTACCAGTGATAATCGTCTGTCCGTCTGGACTAATTGCAACAGAATTAACTCTTCTGCTATGACTTTTGAGAGTTTTGATTAATGCACCAGTTTCTAAGTTCCAAATTTTAGCAGTATCATCGTCACTGCCACTGACAATAATTTTGCCATCTGGACTAATAGCGATCGCATTAACTCGGTCATAAGCCTCAATAGTACTCGGTTTAATTGTATTGGTGTTAAAATCCCAAATCTTGATGTTATTGTCAAAACTGCCACTAACTATCTTTTTACCATCTGGAGTAATCGCAACTGCATAAATCCAATGCTGATGACCCTTGAGTGAATCTATCAGCGATCCTGTATCAATATCCCAAATTTTTATGGCATCGTCTTCATGCTCAATATCTCCACTACCACCTACAATTTTTTGACCATCTGGAGTAATAGCAACTGTATAAATTTCACTATCAAACCCACTAATAATCTTTCCTAAAGATATTTTGGTATAAAATATTTTTTGATTTAGCTGCGGGGATAAGTAATTCTCATCAATACGGTAGTTATTTATTTGTAAACTTTGTGATTTTGTAATAGTTGGTTCTGACCAGTCCTCCTCTTCTAAATTTTCAGTATGATCACGTGGCGGAATTTCTGGCAATCTTACAGCTTCGGTTACAGAATTTTGAAAAATTACAGGCAACCAGGTTGCACCTGGGAAAATTGTTTCTATAGGTGCTAGTTTTTCTCGTGCTTCTCTTATTGCCATATACACAGATTTACCACTAGCACAAGCTTTAAGAAATAGTTTCAAAAAACCTTGTGCTACTCTAGGGGGGACGTGTTCTCGCAAAATTATTAAATTAGGAATTTCTAAGTCTGCTAGTTTTCCTGCTATTTCCAGCCCATTACTACAGTTAATAATTGCTATTTCCAAACCAGAGGCGATCGCTCTTTTTAAAAAGCTTTTAAATTCTTCAATCGTCAAGCTTTCAAACTGGTTGAAATAAATATCCTCAAATCTATCACCATAACTACTGGAAAAAAATAATATATTCCAATTTTGATGCCAAATATTATCAAGCTGCTGGCGAAGAGGTTCTGTTAATAGTAATAGTTCTGAATTTGGTATAGCTGCTATCTCCTGCTCCTCTGCTTCAATGTCAATTGAACCGTAATTCCCTAAGATTGCTACTACTTTAATCTCGTCTATAAATACTGATTTAGTCGAATAAATTTGCTTTTTATTGATTCTAAAGGCAATTTCTGTTTGAGTATAATTTTTTAAAAATGGCTCAAATACTAAATACCAAGGTAATTGCAATAGATGTTGATTTGGACTATGAATAATCATCTGAATTTCTTCATTGGGATCTAGTTCTTGTAACAGGGTATTCCTGATTTCGCTAAATTCTGGTGAAGAAAACCATTTGGATAGACTCCTCTTCAGCCATTCAATAGATTGATAAGATTTTGGCAAGTGAGGGTTGCGTTCAGCATTAGTTACTTCTCCTAAAAAACCTTGTTTTTTATAATTAATAAATAACCGATTATAACTTACTTTAAAAGCGTAATAGAATTCAATAGCTTTAAAGGTAGATGGTAAATAACTAACTGTTTTAGCTTTAGTAGTATTATTCCTGTCTATAATTTCCACCGTAACTTTTAATACCTGAGCAAACTGGTTTTCTTCAAGCTCTAAAACAGCGAGCTTGACGTAATCTTTAAAAGGATACTGAAAATCCTCAAGCTCATTGCTATTGACAATTGATGACCCTGTTACTTGTGTATCATTTCTATACAGCTTCTCCATTTCTCTGCTAATCATCTTAGCAATTAATAAATACTCAGTTGGCTTATTGAGCTTATTAGCTAATTCATATAAAGCTTGTTGAAGATTCGCTAAAGTTGGATGAAGTTCGCGTAAATCGCAAACTAAATCTTTTAAAGACATACTCTTTAGCTGAACTGCATCCGTAACCCAGATTCTAGTACAAGCAAATACAACCAACTTTTTAATGCGTACTGGATTGGGATGATTTGCGAGATTTTTAACAACTTCATCCACATTTTTTAAGTAATTCATATTGAATTAAATTTAATTGACGAAACTTTTAGTTAATACTTCTATTACCAGGGTAAATACGGCTATTCGTAACTGGTATTTTTGATCAAGTATTAGATAATTTTACCTCACTTACAAATAAGGAATGTAGCGATCGCCCACAATGTTAAGAAAGATTGTGATTTGTAACAAAATATTAAGTAAGTTCAAGGGGCTATCACCCCTCATCCCCATAAATATTTTAATTCCTAATTGCTTGATTTATCTATCAGTTGAAGCGATCGCACTCTTTAAAATCAAAACTCACAGCTATAATTCATCAGGGAGATCGCAAACAACCCGAACTCCGTAGACATCAACCCTACCATCTGGCGTACTCTTGCGACGGTATGCACTGCGACAACTTCTGGGATAGCTAACCCAAGAACCACCACGCAATACGCGGTGCGTATCATCTCCCCCAAATTCCCACACCCTACCATCAGACGGTGCGCCATTGTAATTCTCATGCCAAAAATCAGCGCACCACTCTAAAACTAGCCCGTGCATATCATATAAACCAAAAGCATTTGCTACTTGAAAACTACCTACTGGGGTTGTTTCTTGACGATATATACCTTTTACCCCCAGGGCATAAGTATAATTAGCATTGTAATTAGCTAATTCTGGAATAATTGTTTCACCAAAATGGAAAGGTGTACTTGTTCCCGCCCGACAAGCATATTCCCATTCCGCCTCACTAGGTAAACGATATTTTCGTTTAGTGTATTGAGATAACCTAGCACAAAATTCGGTCGCATCGTGCCATGATACATTTTCTACTGGACGGTTTGCCCCTTTAAACCTAGATGGGTCGGGATTTAAAAATTGATTAACTTCAGGTATTGTTGCTACAGCTTTCCACTGTGCTTGAGTTATCGGAGTTTTCGCCATCAAAAAAGGCGAAATTGTAACTCTATGGAGAGGACTTTCGTGATTATATCTTCCTTCCTCAATCTGGGATGAACCCATCCAACTTTCACCGCCAGGAATTGCTACCATCTCTAAACCTACACCGTTACCTAAATCTTCAGGTAAATATTTGGCTTGACGACGTTGGCGGCTACTAATATTATTTCGCAACCCTACTTTTACTAGGTCGTAGGCAAAAGATTTTAGCCCTAGTCCTGAAATATTGACAAACCCTGGCTGTCCTTTTACAGTTAACGTAGAAGAAGTTTGATCAGGTTGAATTATACTATTTAAATCTTGGATAACTTCCTTGGCAGATTCATACCTATTTCTGGGTAAATGCTGCAAAAGTTTATCTAAAATTTGTCCTAATTCATTGCTAATGGTTAAACCTTTTTCTTGTAGACGTTCTCTCCATAACCATTCAGCATTTGTGGCATCATAAACTAAATCTTCTAATTGACCATACTGATCAAATTCTGGTAAACACTGAGTTAATAACCGTACACAAGTTGCTCCCAAAGCATATAAATCACTTGCTGGAATCGCCTTACCTGCCATTTGTTCAGTTGGGGCATAACCAATAGTATAAATGCCTGTGCCTGGTCTAGCTAAACTGGTTTGAGTAATTTGCTTTGCACCACCAAAATCTATTAGGACTAAATCTCCTATTTTTAAACCTTGTTGAGGAAATCTGCGAATGATATTTTCTGGTTTAATATCCCGATGAATAACGTTGCGAGAATGAATAAAATCTAAAACAGGCAATAAATCTGCCAAAACTTCCCTAATTTGTGCTTCATTAAAAGGGTTTTGCTTTAATTCCTCTAATAAGTCTTGTCCTTCTATAAACTCTTGAACTAAATACAGGCTTTTCCCGTGTTCAAAATAAGCAATTAACCGAGGAATTTGAACATGATTTTCCCCTAATTCATAAAGTTGTCGTGCTTCTTGCTTAAATAATTCTGTAGCTTTTTGGAGTGTTGATGTTCCCGTAAATTGTGGTGCAAATTGTTTAATTACACAAGGATCATCGAGTCTTTCTACATCTTCTGCTAAATAAGTTTTACCAAACCCACCTGCGCCTAATACTTTTAGTACGCGGTAGCGGTGTCTAAATAATTCACTTAGTTGATTTGAACCGCAATTTTGACAAAATCTATTGCTATCAGGGTTAAAAGGATTTTGGCATTGGGGATTTTGGCAACACTGCATGATTGAGAGATGGGAATTTTGCCACTAATAACTTAGCTGAAAAGTATTTTTGAGTTTAATCAAACTACAGATATAGGCGGGATGTAGATATACACAGATATTGATTTCCGTAGACCAATGTTTCTATATAGGTTTTAAGTAATCAACTATTATCCCTTCATTGCATAGAGCTTAATTCTAACAATAGTTTAAAGCCGATAATTGTCAATATCGTTTTACTCTATCCTTGGCGAAAGTACAAAAAAGCCAAGAAGTCCTACTCAAGCTGGAGCGATCGCAGAAGTGGAATGCTCTATAGGAACTTCTTTGCAATACTCAGGACTTACGCATCATTAACGCCAAAATAAGTGTTTCAGCCGTTGGAGATCCCCCTAAATCCCCCTTAAAAAGGGGGACTTGCGTAAGTCCTAAATACTGTTAAACTTAAGCTAGATAGCTGTTCTTAACCGAAATCGCACTGGCATACCATCTGACGGATAAATCAACAGGTTTTGCTGTAACTGTTCTAGAGATGAACGACCGTTGACTAATTCCCAATCAAAATAGCGTAGCAGTAGTGTCAGCATCACCGTTGCTTCTAGCATTGACAGATGCTCTCCCAAGCAACGATGAGAACCTGAGCCAAAGTCTATCATGGGAAGTAAACTATTTTCCTTACTTTTATCTAACCAACGCTCCGGCAGAAATTCATCGGGCTGATGATAGATATCGGGATCTCGTCCAGCAGCAAGCATTGACCAGGATACTCTTGTACCACGAGGAATCACCTGACCGTCAATTATAGTGTCACGTTGGGCTTCCAAGAAAGTTGAACCTGATGCTACTGAATAAAGGCGCAAAGTCTCTTTGACAATAGCGCGAATGTAGCTCAATTCTTTGAGAGTTTCTGCATTAATGCTACCTGTACTTTGCCAAGCGCGATCGACAACCGCCTGTGCCTGTTGAAAAACCTTTTGATTTAAAATCAATTCTCCTACTGCATAAGATAAAGTATGGGCAGTTGTGTCAGTGCCAGCAAGTAAAAGTTCCATAGCTTCTGCTGTCAGCGTTTCTCGATTATACTTTGGCTCTTTGGCAGCTATTTTCACTAACATTGATTCTTGAAACAGAAGACTTATCTGTGTTAAATCAATATTGTTTTGTTCTCTCATCTGTAAAGCTAAGTTTACACGGGGAGTAATAAGCTTTTCTATATACCGCCTTGCTCCCCAATAAGAGCGTGAAGTTTCAGTTGGCAGATATTTTTTCCATCTCTTTTCACCAGTAAATACTCGTATAAGCCGATAGCCTAAAATAGACATCGCATCATACACCTTGGGAACATCTAGAGGTGGCCCTTCTTGACTAGGAATCTTGCTATCCACAGGAATGCCTAGTACTAAACAAGAAATCACCCTCATTGTCAGTTCTACAAACAGAGGATCTACCTTGACAGCTTGTGATGGTGTAGTTTCCTTAATTTGCTCAATTATTTGTTCACAGGCTTGATTAATAATGTCAATATATTTGGAGAGACTGCTAGAGCTAAATTCGGGATTCCAAGCTTTGCGTCTCCACTGCCACTCACTTCCGTTTTGACCTATAAGAATTGGCCCAGCGAGATCGTTCCAAGCTTTGTTTGCTAGTTCAGGTCTAACTAAGCTACCGTCTCTCATGCCATTAATAATGGTTTCTTCGATTATTTTTGGCTTACTTAAAACGACAACTGGTTTGTCTGCCCAATAAACATACATTGAGCCTAGCTCTTTGCTCCATTCAAATACTAATTGGAAGAATTTCTTCTGTTTTACTGCTGATAATACTTGAGGAATGTTTCCTAACAGCCAGTGTTTGGGAGGAGAAGGAAGTGACTGTAGAGGTTTGTAAGTGTTCTTTTGTTTCCACCAGTAAAAGCTGAGTATTCCTACTATGCTAGTAATGCCTAAAACTGGTGCTAAATCAGGAAATGAAGCAACAGCAATCTGAGCAGCAATCTTTTGGAACATAAATCTTTCTTCGCCAGAAAAACTTTAGATGATCCAGATATTAGCGTATTATTTAAAACTGGTTTAGGATGTTTTTTGGAAAAAAGGCTCTGGGGTAGGTAATTAAAGATTTTTGGGTGAGTGCGATCGCATTTTTTTAACGCAAAGAACGCAATGGGAAACGCAAAGGACGCAAAGTAAGAATGGGGTTATATCTACGATAGGCGATGCCTACGCTTTTTGGTAAGAGTAAAAAGGGTAATTAGAGTCCTGGGAGGAATGAGCAAGCAACCCGAAAACCAAAATTGAAGCTACAGCCATCGAACCTGAGCCTGCTGCGATCCGCACTACGGCAAATCATAGGATAGTTGAACCAAGAACCCCCGCGAAGCATACGGTATGAATCATCTTCCCCAAATTCCCATACACTTCCATCAGTAGGCGCATCATAATAATTTTCATGCCAAAAATCAGCGCACCATTCCCAAACATTTCCGTGCATATCATATAAACCAAAGGCGTTTGCTACTTGTAAACTGCCTACAATTGTTGTTTCTTGGCGATATTTTCCTTTTTTCCCGGAACCATAAGTAGAATTTCCATTATAATTAGCTATTTCTGGGGATATTGTTTCGCCAAAGTGAAAGGGTGTTGTTGTTCCTGCACGACAAGCATATTCCCATTCTGCTTCACTGGGTAAACGATATTTTTTGCCTGTTTTTTTAGCTAACCTGGCACAAAATTCTATTGCGTCGTTCCAAGATACCTTTTCTACTGGGCGGTTTGCACCTTTAAAATGGGATGGATCTAAATCTAATTTTTGATTAATTTGGGGTAATGCTGCAACTGCTTTCCATTGTGCTTGGGTGACAGGAGTTTTACCGATCAAGAAAGGTGAGATTTTAACTTTGTGCTGCGGAGTTTCGTTATCATATCTTCCTTCTTCAGTATCCAGTGAACCCATCAGGAAGCTTCCCCCAGGTATAGATACCATTTCTAAAGTTACCCCGTTGCCTAAATTTTCAGGTAAATATTCTGCTTGGCGACGTTGGCGGTTGTTAATATTGCCTTGTGAGTCTACTGTTACTAGGTCAAATTGAAAGGTTTTTAGAGGAACCCCTCCCCCAGGGCAAACGCATCAAAATTTGGTGCGATCGCCACCAAATCTGGATTTTCTTTCTTTGTTGTCGACAAAGCTTGCATTGTGGCAAGATCAAGTAAAAGGGAAGTTATTACTAAAAATTGCTAGT
>JBARVL010000576.1:0-4408 GCA_049646245.1 Crinalium sp.
ATGAACGCGATCGCATTTTTGACCGCTTCCATCGCGTAGCACCAACATCAACACATAAAATTGAGGGAACAGGGTTAGGACTGAGTTTGGCACGGGAAATTGCGCGATCGCACGGTGGCGACCTCAAGCTTGGTCAAACTTCCACTGGGCAGACAGCTTTTACCCTCACCTTGCGATCGACGTAGATTATTGTCAGTGGGTAGGGTGCGTTACGCTTCGCTAACGCACCCTACAGGACTTAGTTAAGACATTTTATACAGGTAATTTTAGTTGTAAATAATTTTGTTTCTCTAAAACGTCATTACTTTTAAGTAATATATTTTTATCATTATTTTCAACCGTTTTTGTAGAATTCCAAGGAATTGCTGGAATGTCAATTCCTTTTAATACTTTAAGTAAATAACGAGCAAACGAGCGTGCCACTAATGGTGGTACAGCATTACAAATTTGAGTATAGTTTTCTATGGTAGTACCCTGAAAGATAAAGGAATCTGGAAATGATTGTATACGCGCACATTCACGAGGCGATAAAAATCTATGTTCTTCAGGATGTATTGATGTCATTCCTCTAGTCCAATAAGCTGTATAAGAAGGTTCATCTTTAACCGCTCGTCTATATCCACCGCAATAAACAACTTTATTTTCCTGGTATTTATTAACAAAAACTTCCATCCCACTTCCCATAGGTACTGATTTAATTTTTTCTAAAACTCTTTGACTATGGTTTTGTGAAGTATGATTTTTTATGATATTAGAACCTAATCTAGCCCACTTTTGATATTCACATTCAGCAGGTTGATCATATTCAAAAATTCCTTTTTTTTCACCAATACCTATTTTAGGAAGATCTGATATTGCCTCCCATAGTGAAATTGCTTTGTCAGTTCCCAATACTTCACCTAAGTTTGAATGTGTCGCTTCAGGTCGTTCTGGTTGGAAATTTTTGGCTCCTATAGCAAAAAATCTTGATCTCTTCTGTGGCACACCATAATCACTGGAATTTAGTATAAAATAATTCCAGTGATAAGCAGGCATTAACTCTAAACGTTGCTGTAATTGTTTAAAATAAATACCTTTGTATGAGGTTTTAAAACCAGGTACATTCTCAAATATCCAAACTTTAGGTGATAAAATCTCTATAAAGTCAAAAAACTTCCAAACCAAACTATTTCTAGGATCTTTCTCATTTTTATATCCTTCATTACTAAAACCTTGACAAGGTGGACTACCTACGACAATATCCACATTACAATCTAAAATAGTTCTAGCATCAAAACTATTTAAATCGACGCAATTAACATTTTTACTAATATTATATTTTGCTGTTCTACAAGCTGATTCATTAAAATCGTATGCACCAATATGTTTTAACCCAGCCATTTTAAATCCACATGACCAGCCACCCGCTCCACTAAAAAAATCAATATATGTTAATGTCATAAAGGTATTTTTTTTTGTGTTAATAAACTTAAATGCTCTTTTAAATGATGAATCGTTTTTTGAGGAGGAGCTATTACGTTAAACCACTCATTTTCTATTTCATCCAAAAATTTTAATTCTTTTACCTTTGCGATCCTTTGCGCTTACATGAGCGACCTTTGCGTTAAAAAAATATATAATTCCAATGCGACCGGATTGGAACTCACGATGACTATGAGGCTTTGTTAAATTGAAGTTGGGCGATCGCGCAAAGTATGATGTATTGCTAAAAGTGCGATCGCCCTAACAAATTGATATGATTGGCTGGATGTGACCCAAACAATTAAGTGCCTCCTAGTAATATTGACCGTATCAGAGAGAAAATCCGATTCCGTCAGTATGATATGTCAGCCCATGCAATGGAAGAGATGGCTGAGGATATGCTGACTATTATGGATGTAGAAGAGGCTGTTCTAAGTGGTCAAGTCATACGGGTTGAAAAAGACGATCCTAGAGGAACAAAATATGTAGTAGTGGGGACTGCATTAGATCGACAGATACCTGTTGGCGTGGTTGGACGTTTTGCTAGCAACGGACGTTATGTGATTATTACTGTTTACGAAGTTACTGAGTTAGAGGGTTAGTCTTATGTATGGATACAGATGCGAGTATTGTGAAGGAACCGTTCAACCTCGCACTGTCAAGCGCGAAGCCTTCAAACACAAAGATGGATTTGTCATTCTTGAAGATGTGACAATTGGTGTTTGCGATCGCTGTGGTAATCGCTACTACTGTGCCGATATTCTCCATGCTGTTCACGCCATTGCAACTGGGGCAAAGTTGCCTGAGAGAAGGGAACAGATTCCAGTAGCTCATTTAGAATCTGCTTAAGTTTGCGCGGCATAACATTCTGTGAGGGCGATCGCGCTTTTCAATCTCCCAACTGGTGGTTGGCAGGCGGTACGATACGAAATACGGTGAGAGCGATCGCACTTGATAGTGTTATGGGTGTGGGAACAACGTTTACTGTTTCTATTCCTAACAGTCAACTTCGTGGGCAGATACAGCAGTTTCCGCGAATTCAGAATGGGTTATTAAATAAAAGCTGGTTTTATTATGTGTAAGTTGAATCTCGATGAAGCAATAGTTCCTGGAATTTCTGCTGCTGGATTTAAAATAGGTAATTGCTTAGAGAATATGAAAGATATCGTAAGCTCCGCAACAACTATCGATCTTCAGCAGCCGATCAATTTTAATAAAGAGTTAGCCGACTCTCAAGGGTGGATATTGACACCAGGAAGAGGCAATGCAAATACTTACTACAATACATCTTTGTATTATAAAGATCGTTGGGTTCGGCTTGTTTTTAATACCAAAGGAATCTTATATGCTATATATACATTTGCGGGATATCAAGGCAAGTTGTTTGATCGGATTAAAATAGGATCGATGCTATCTGAAACATCCGATTTTTTTAGTCTCGAATATGATAGTGGTGACGAAATGCACTATCCATCTGAAGAATCAGGAATTAAGGGTATTGGGTTAATAGCAGCAGAAATGCCGTTAGAAGAAGACCCTACACAACGAATATCTGGTTTCTGTATTCACAACTGGAGGTTAGGTAAGGAATAGGCAAAGTGCATCTAGAAATGTTTGATGGGCAGCCGTAGCCAGTAGGGTGGCGATCGCATAATCGCATAATAGTATAAATAGGACTTACGCAAGTCCCCCTTTTTAAGGGGGATTTAGGGGGATCTGCAACGGCTGAAACGCTTATTTTAGCGTTAATGGTGCGTAAGTCCTGATAAAGGCACTTATAGAGCATATTTTTAGATATGACCACTCTGCCAGAAATTGAAGTAGCCATTAAACAGCTTCCAGAAAGTGATGTTCGTCAACTTGCAGCATGGCTTCAGACATACTTAAATGAAACGTGGGATAAGCAAATCGAGTCAGATTTGACATCAGGCAAATTAGATCTTCTCATTGCTAAAGCAGAAGCAGATATTGCAGCAAATAATGTGAGGGATCTTGATGAAATCCTTTACGATCACTATGAGGCTTTGTTGAATTGAAGTTGAGCGATCGCACATTCGTATTGTGTATTGCTAAAAGTGCGATCGCCTCTATTGATTATTATCAAGTGCTTGTAGTGCGAGCGTCCCGCTCGCTAGTAACATTAAATTTAAATGCGTCTTAGCTTAGGCTTATTTTCCAGCACCAACTGGTTGACGAGCAACTTTGATTATGCGATCGCGCTTCCGTTTCCGCAACAACTTCAACCCAGACCAAGGGCGGAAATTGTGCAGCATCACATAAAGGCACGGAATAATAAACAAAGTTAGCACTGTAGCTAGAGATAGCCCAGAAAATACCACCACACCCAACGGTTGTAAAAATTCTGAACCTTCCCCAATTCCTAATGCTAGTGGGAACATCCCCAAAACAGTCGTGATAGTTGTCATCATCACCGGACGGAGACGCAAAGGTGCAGCTTTTAAAATTGCCGTAAAATGGTCAAGGTTTTCTTTTTCCCGCAGTTGGTTAGCTAGTTCTACTAAGATGATGGCATTGTTAACTACAATTCCCACTAGCAGCACTGCACCCACTAACACCGTTGCACCAATAGGTGTCTGGGTAACATAAAGCCCCAAAATCCCCCCTGCAAGTGCTAACGGTACAGTAAACATAATTACCAAGGGGTCAATCAGGGAGTTATATTGTACCGCCATTACCACAAATACTAAGAAAGCCGCTAAACTTCCTAAAAGTACTAGAGAACTTTGTAACTCCCGATTTGTCTCGGCAGCAGAACTAGGTAGCACCCTTACCCCGTCAGGTAAATCTACACTTTTCAAAACTTCATCTACTTGTGCCAGTGCCTCGCTGAGACTTGCACCCTCGCTCAAACTACCTGCGATGATGAAAACTTGACGCTGGTTAATGCGTTGAATTTGTCCCGGCGCTTGACCTTGTGCAAGTGTGG
>JBARVL010000577.1:0-11912 GCA_049646245.1 Crinalium sp.
CATTAGTAAAGCCTTGATTCATTAGCCACTGACACATCTGAGCAGAACGAATGCCATGATGACACATTACTATTGTCTCTTTTTCTAGATCGAAACGGCTATGGATTTGGTCAGACCATTCTGCATATTCGCTTAAGGGTAAGATTTCAAATCCTTCTATTGATGCGATCGCTACTTCCTGTGGTTCTCTGACATCCACTAATTGCAAGTCTTCGGTAGACTCGGCTAACCGTTGGGCTAATTCTTCAACGCTAATCTGGGTAACAGGTTGGCTAAAATTTTGAGCAGACATACATTAATCCTGAGTTGCATATATAACAATACTCAAATGCCCAACCTCTTGGAGAAGGTGGGAATCTGACCATTGTTATGATTTAGTAAGGAAATAAAGCTGAAATAATATTCTCTGGTATCAAATTATTTATTGCGATCGCTCTGCTGGAATGTTCTAAATTTCACAATATGAAACTACGCTTATTTTTCTCTGCTTTGATAGCTGGTGTGCTAGTGCTGCTTTTACTGGGCGGTGGTGGCTTTTACTGGTTGATTTCTAATAGTCCGCTCAATCTCCTTTCTGGTGGTGCTACAACTAACCCAACGGCGGCTATATTTGTACCGAAACAAGCACCTGTGATGGTGTCTTTGCTAGTAAATCCAGAACGCTTGGAGGCATTTAGCCAAGTGGTTGCCCCTATAACACAACGATTGCGATCGCGTGCTGAACTTAACCAAATTAAACAAAGTTTACTGGCAGGCACAGATCTAGAATACTACAGAGATATCCACCCTTGGTTAGGTGACGAAATCACTTGGGCGCTAACTACTCCTGACATTGACCGCAACCGCGATAATGGATTACAACCAGGCTACTTACTAGCAGTTACCACCAAAGATGCTGAAGGTAGCCGTCAGTTTTTAGAACTTTTTTGGGAAAAACAAACAGTTGCGGGGGCAGATTTAGTTTTTGAACAATATAAAGGTGTAAAGCTAATTTACAGCAATCAGCCAGTATTAGTTAGTGGTACTAAATCCTTAACAAATCTAACAACCGCAGTAGTAGGCGATCGCTTTGTCTTATTTGGCAATCATCCTAAAGTGTTGCGCGATGCAATTAATAATGTCCAAGTTGCTAATCTCACTAATTCTATTCAATATCAACAAGCTTTAGAAAAATTAACCGATCAAAAAATTGGTTTAACATTTATTAATCTTCCAGCAGTCAAAGCTGGGCTAGGAAATGATGATTCAATAACAGAAAATTCTCAACCCTTTGGAAGTTTAGCGATCGCACTGGGAATAAATCGTCAAGGATTAATAGCAGATACATCCTTAATTGCAGCTAACAAAGAGAATGTTACGGCAAACCCTCCTGCTTTATCTCAGCCAGTTACAGCCTTACAATATTTACCAGATTCAAGCTTTCTTGGTATTGCTGGTAACGATTTAAATCAATTTTGGAACCAAATATCAGCAACACTGAAAACAGACAATACTTTATCCCAGCTACTCAACCAATCAATAGTATCTCTACAAAAGTCTTGGGGCATTTCTTTACCACAAGATATTTTTAGTTGGGTGCAAGGTGAATATGCTTTAGGAATGTTACCGCGTAGCGATCGCAACGAACCAGACTGGATTTTTGTTGCAGAAAAATCTAATTTAGCTGACGAAGCAATTGCTCATTTAGACACTGTTGCCAAGCAGCAAGAATTTAACGTTGGCTTGTTACCATTAGATAATCAATCAATTATCGGTTGGACAAAACTAATCACCGTTCCTGTCAGTAAGGGGAAAACTCAAAAGGTGATGAAACTAGAAGCACAAGTTCAAGGAGTCCACACCACCGTAGGTAAATATGAGATTTTCGCAAGTTCTGTAGAAGCAATAGATCAAGCACTCAAAGCCAGTGATAATTCTTTGCTTAATAGTGAAAAATTCCAAAGTGCGATCGCACCTTTACCACAACCCAACAATGGCTATGTATATCTTCAGTGGCAAAATATTAAGCCGATTCTAGAGCGTCAATTGCCTATTTTAAAAGTAGTAGATTTGATTGGTAAACCATTCTTATCTCATCTGCGATCGCTTAGTTTAACCAGCTACGGTAGTGAAAACAATGTCCAACACAGCAAAATATTCTTTCAACTCGGCAACATAAATGACTGAAAAGCCAGTCATTTCAGTGACCAGTGACCAGTACCTAGAAGCGTTACGTCATCCGCTTTAAAGCGCGGAATTTATGGGAATTTTTCATCTTTTAAGAGGCGATGAAACAATAAACTTGTTTATAACGGTGTGCCGATCAACTGAGGAATCACTAAGATCAGAAATAGGACTACATATTTCTCTAAGCTGATGTGTCAGCTAACGTTATAACTCCTCACGGAGGATTAAATGATTAGATTTCTTGTAGGCGTGCTAGTGTTTGTGATTAACACGCTTTATCGCGATCGCGCCTACCAACGCTTTTATGTCCTAGAAACAGTCGCTCGCGTCCCTTATTTTTCCTTTCTATCAGTTTTGCACCTCTATGAAACCCTTGGCTGGTGGCGCAAAGCAGATTGGTTAAAAGTTCACTTCGCTGAATCTTGGAATGAACTGCACCACCTACTCATCATGGAATCTTTAGGTGGTAATAAACATTGGGGCGATCGCTTGTTCGCCCAAACCACTGCGCTGGTATACTACTGGGTAGTCGTTGCACTCTATTTATTTAGCCCCCGCACCGCCTACAACTTCATGCAACTGGTGGAAGAACACGCTCATCACACCTACGACTCCTTTGTGAAAGAGCATGAAGCAGAACTTAAGGCTGCTCCCGCTCCCTTAATTGCGCTCAATTACTACAGGGACGGCGACTTGTATCTGTTTGATGAGTTTCAAACTGGTGTAAAACCTGAATCTCGACGACCTGCTGTTGATAACCTGTACGATGTCTTTGTCAATATCAGGGATGACGAAGCAGAACACGTTAAAACTATGTTGGCGTGTCAAAAGCTGGATGCTCACAAAACCTTCAAGAGTCCTCATACTGTTTTATCACCCGACGATCATGTAGTACTACCTCCAGTAACTAATCAAGAGGTAGATGTAGAATTACACTCTGCCAATCTGTAGAAGGTACAAGCAAAGAAACAGAAATTACACTCCCTGTTTCTTTGCTCGATCGAAAAAGATATATACTTCTATAGATAGGTGTAATCTTTGCTAAAAGTAATAATTTTATTGATCTCCAAAGCACCAAAATAGCAGAATTAAAGCACCCGTAATCATCAACCAATGTGGCAGTGTTAACAGATGGAGTAACTGCAACGGGAAGAACACCAGCACCTCTGAAAACAGCCAACTGCCAACTAATACTAAAAGTATTAAAATTAAAAGAGGCATAAGATCATAACTTTTATTTAAAACGACGATAAAAATTGATCGGGGATTTACAAGTAAGCATACTGTAGCGGGCTACCTAATAAATCTATCCAGCTTTAAGGAAAACAGGAACTAAAACCATTGATATTAATTCTTAGTTAAAAATAACATCAATTTTTTCATAGTTCATCAAGGTAATAGTATGCGTTTTTTCAAATCTTTGGGAATTTTAGCTTTAACCACAGCGTTATTTGCTACACCATCAATAGCCGAAAGCGCCAATTTTGGTAAATTAACCTTATCGCCAGGTTTTAAGAAATCATCGGCGCAAATCAGAGGTTACACCAATGGCTCTTTTTCACTGCCATCAATTGCCAACCGCGATCGCAATGATAATGCTTGTATCGGTTTTTCTGCTCCTACCCCAGATCATGTCATAGTTTTGCAGAAAGACTTTCCCCGATTGCAAATAAAAGTAAATAGCCGAGGTAAAGACACCACCTTAGTCATCAAAGGTCCTGGTGACAGTATTCGCTGTGGTGATGATACAGATACAAGCAAAGATGCCTCTATCTCTGACACTAACTGGAAAGCGGGCGAGTATCAAGTCTGGGTAGGTTCAATTGAATCTAGGCAAACTTGGAACTATACTCTTTCTATCCAAGAGAGCTATTGAATCTCGTCAAGTTAGGCATTTTGTCAGAGGTACGCTGGAAACGTCACTATAACGATAAGATAGTATGTGGACTATTTTGCCAAAAGTGTTAACCCTTGTGTTTTCTACTTTCTTAGCTGACTTCCGTATCATCTTCGAGCGAGACCCTGCCGCCCGCAACTGGCTGGAAGTTTTGTTGTGCTATCCAGGGTTACAGGCGCTGCTATTTCATCGCTTTGCTCATTGGTTAAACTCATTTAAACTTCCCCTCATTCCCCGATTTATTTCCCACTTGGCACGCTTTTTAACTGGGATTGAAATTCACCCAGGAGCGCAAATTGGGCGTGGTGTATTTATCGATCACGGCATGGGTGTGGTGATTGGGGAAACCGCAATTGTGGGAGATTATGCTTTAATTTATCAGGGTGTCACCCTTGGGGGTACTGGTAAAGAAAGCGGCAAGCGTCACCCAACATTAGGGGAATATGTAGTAGTTGGTGCTGGTGCTAAAGTTTTAGGTAATATCCAAATTGGCAGCAACGTTCGTATTGGTGCTGGTTCAGTTGTGCTGCGCGATGTACCTTCTGATTGCACAGTAGTAGGTATTCCAGGTAGGATTCTTTACCGCTCTGGTGTACGGGTAAATCCTTTGGAGCATGGTAGTTTGCCTGACTCGGAAGCAGCAGTAATTCGTGCCTTAATCGACCGCATTGAATCCCTTGAGCAGCACGTGCAAGAGCTACAACAGCAACCTTCTTTGACAATGGCAGTATTTCAGAAAGCTAAGGCAGACAATGACTCATCAAAAGTGCCAGTGGGAGCCGCTCCCTGTTGCGGTGTTGATGATGGCATAATTCGAGACTTTTTAGATGGCGCAGGCATTTGATCAATTAACAATTATCAGTGCTGATAATTAGTTTGTAGGTTGGGTTAAGTTTGTAGGTTGGGTTAAGCGCAGCGCAACCCAACGTTGATAATTGTTAATTGATTATTAAGGATTTACTGCTTGAATAGACCATACATTGCTATCAAGACGGTAAAGGCAGCGATTATGTGGATCACTTCGTAATTCTAGGTGATCTACTTGTATTGGTTCTAGTAGCAATAAGCAAAAATTTGGTAAGGGTTCAACTGCGTCTGGTAGCGGTGGCGAAAAAGCTTGCGAATCTTCTCTATTTTTACCAGGATAGCGCCAAGTAAATTGTAAACGAGCCGCGTCAGAAAGTTCTTGCCAAGATGCAGAGCGCGATCGCCATAATTTCGCATCACTATAATTATCGCCTACCACGATTAGCTGACCAGAAAGCCGAAATTGTTCCCGTGTCTCAGGAAAATACCAACAAGCTTCTCCCCAAGATAGATGCTCGATTTGTTCTACCTTCTCGCTGCGGGAGTCTGTGATAAATTTAAGTTGATTGGTATCTTCTAGAAACCCTCTAAATACAACTGTACGATTAGCAGGTCGCCCATCAGTGCGAACTGTTGCTAGTTGTAAGTATCGAGCATAAGGTAGGCTACGGTGAAGATTTATTGCGTCTTCGAGGTGCGATCGCCAGGGTGCAAGAGACATTGTATATTACGCCTTTCTATAATATAGCTACAGGCAATCAGAAGTTGGTAATAACACAAAGATTAAAGGAAAAACAATTAAGTTTTTTCTCTTTGCTTGCCAAAATCGAGATTCTGTTCCCTGGGATATATTAAAAAATCTCATAAATTACTCTCTGCGCGATCGCCTTTTGAGTACCATTCGATTAAGTTTACTGGCAAAACGCTAAGTAGTTAGATGCTTTATAAGGCAACCTGGTAATGGGATGGCACAGTGACGCACCAGACTGATCTGTAATTGATATTAGAGATCAATAAACACAGCATGAGCAAGTTGTTATCCGTAGCTTGTTCACTGCAAGTTGTATTACCTAAAACAAGCTGTTGAAATTAGGAATCTTGAAAATATGAATCAATCCACTCCAGAATCCACCCAAGAATTAATAGGTAATTGTTATCCCTTAGTTCCTGAGTCAATTATGACTCCCAGTAGATGTGAATTAAGTGATATTGAATTAAAAATTATTGCCGGAAATTTACCAGAAGACTTGCATGGTCATGTCTTTGTTGTCGGTCCAGTAGGTTCTGTCAACTCCGGTGACTTTCCCGATCCTGACGGTACCTCCATTTTAGATGGCGATGGCATGGTTTACCGCCTTGACTTTAATCAACCAGGAAAAGTCAACTTGAAGACAAAGCTTCTCAAGCCACCATGTTACTATGCAGACAAAGCCACACGCCCTGGAACTAAGTATGCCAAATATCAATTTCGCAATCATGGCATTTCCAGATTCTCCATCTATCTTGGTTTGCGTAATGAGTTGAATACGGCTTTTTTGCCAATACCATCTAGCGGCAACGGCAACGACCGTTTGCTGGTAACTTATGATGCTGGTCGTCCCTATGAGATTGATACAGAAACCCTTGAAGTTGTTACCCCTATAGGAGCAAATCAAGAGTGGCGAGCGGAAACTTCCTTAAAATTACCGTTTCTACCAATTTTAAGTACAGCACATCCTGCCTTTGATGCTTACACGAAGGAGATGTTTACAGTTAATTACGGCAGGTCAGCCGGAAATTTTCTCGAAAGCATACCTTTTATTTACGAGATCGATGAACTGCCGGAAGTAATTGATGAATTGCTAGGAGCGATCGCGGAATTGATCTCAGCACAAGATTTTGTCAAAGATTGGTTACGCACATTCTTTTTATTTTCTCAGGACATCTTACAGTTTTATCTAGGTTTAATTGAGAAAGTTACTAAATTAGAAATTGATAATTTTCTGTATTTAATTCGTTGGAATGGTGTCAGCGAATTGGAACGCTGGAAACTGGTAAATACTGATGGCACACCCATCAAAATTCACCAAAGCATCCACCAAATTGCAGTTAGTCAAGATTATGTAGTCTTAATGGATACAGCCTTTACTACTGGCATAGAGCAAGTACTTAACAAACCTTTTCCCGAAAGCCAGGGACTAGAAAGACTGCTCAGGGACTTACTGTCACGCCCAGCGTCGCCTGATTCTAATATATATATAGTGCATCGTGCTGACCTAAAAGCAGGACAAAAACCAGCTTGTAGTCAGCAAGAAGTTACAGTAGTAGCGCGGAAAGTCGTAATCCCACTAGAAGCCGCTCACTTTCTAGTAGATTATCAAAATCCAACAGGAGAGATTACATTACACGTTGCTCATATTAGTGCGACAGATGTTTCTGAGTGGCTGCGTGAATATGATGTATCGGCATACAACCCTCACGATCCCGTCCCTAATCGCCTGAATGGGATGCAACAAAATGAAATGGATATCAGCCGTTTGGGACGTTATGTAATTGATCCAGAAAGCGGCAGAATTTTACAGTCAAAAGTTATTTACGATTCTCGGTGTACTTGGTTTGTAGCACTCTACGCTTACCGTGATAGGCTATCTACAGGAATGCCTCCCAAGCAACTAACAGATATTTACTGGGTTTCTTTGGGACTATGGAAGGAACTAACGACAAAATTTATCTACCATTTGTACAAGGATTATAAATATCGGGCAGTGCCATTGCCGGAAATGCTGCGACTAGCAGAACAAGGTATACCAGCTTCCTTGTTCCGATTACACACCTCTCCTGAGTCAATGGCGATCGCTGACTGTTACGAATTTCCTAGCGGTTACATCGCCAGTTCTCCTCAGTTTATACCACTGAAAGAACAAGAAGAAAGTCAGACAAACGGCTACATTGTTTGTACTATTTGCGCTCCCAATAACCATGAAATTTGGATTTTTAATGCTGAAAATCTGGCGCAAGGACCTGTATGTAAACTAACTCATCCTTCGTTCCAATTCGGCTTAACCATTCACACAGCTTGGTTGCCTAAAATTGCACCTCGCACAGCTACATATCAAGTTCCTGTACGGCAAGATTATCAAAATTTAGTTAAGCAAAAATCACTGGAGATTCAGGAACTATTTGAAACTAATGTCTACCCGCACTTTAAATAATGTTTAAAAGTGCTTAATTCAGGGCAATCTAAGCTGTTACGTCTTGAAACTCATAAAAGAATGAGGAGATGGGCTAACAGCTTTAGACATCATCTATCATCATGGAGTTTAAATGTTTTTTAACGTACCAATTATAAATACTTATGCCGTTTTCGGAAAAAATAATGTTGTTGATCCCAAATTATACAATTTTAGAGACTGTTGCTCAATCTAAGAACAATATTATTTTTCGTTGTTTAGAACAAGGATCGCAACAGCAAATTTTACTGAAAACTATTAATCACAAACATCCTTCAGCAATAGATATTGCTCAATTACAACATGAATACACAGTTATTAAAAATCTTCAGATAGAAGGAGTTCTCAAACCATTAGCATTGGAAGAACAAAATAATATTTATTTATTAAAATTAGAAAATTTTACAGGAGTTTCTTTACACAAAGTTCTAGCATTTCAAAAACTAGACCTATCAGTTTTTTTAGCTTTAGCGCTTCAAATAGTCCAAAGTTTAGAAGAAGTACATAAACATAATATTATTCATCAAGATTTTCAACCAGAAAACATTATTGTTAACCTCACAGAAAAAAAAGTAAAAATTACAGGTTTTAGCCTTTCATCGTTACTTTCTCAAGAAACACAAACAGCCACTAATCCTCAACAACTTGAAGGAAATCTTACCTATATGTCTCCAGAACAAACAGGTAGGATAAATCGCTTTATTGACTACCGTACTGATTTTTATTCTTTAGGCGTAACATTTTATGAAATGCTCACAGGACAGTTACCTTTCCCTACAACTGATGTAATGGAATTAATTCACTGTCATATTGCTAAACAGTCTATACCTCCCCATCAGCTAATCCCAGAAATTCCCTTAGTAATTTCAGATATTGTGATGAAGTTACTTAGTAAGACAGCAGAAGAAAGATATCAAAGTGCTTTTGGAATTAAAGCAGATTTAGAAAATTGTTTAAATCAGCTTCAAAATCTAGGCAGCATTCCCCAATTTCCTATTGCTGTAAATGATATATCCGAGCAACTGCAAATTCCACAAAAATTATATGGTCGTGAAGGAGAAATTACTCAACTTTTAGCAGCTTTTGAGAGAGTTAGTAATGGCAACAGCGAAATAATTTTGATAGCTGGATATTCTGGGGTTGGTAAATCAGCTTTAGTCAATGAAATCCATAAACCAATTGTCGAAAAGCGCGGATATTTTATTTTTGGAAAATTCGATCAGTTAAAACGCAATATTCCTTATGCTGCATTAACTCAGGCGTTTTCTGAATTAGTCCGGCAGTTATTAACAGAAAACTCTCAAAATATTGAGGACTGGAGACAAAAAATTTTAGAGGCTGTGGGTGTTAATGGTCAGGTAATTGCTGGTGTAATTCCTGAAATTGAATTGATAATTGGTAAACAGCCAAATGTGCCAAATTTAGGGGCAACAGAATCCCAAAATCGCTTTAATTTAGTTTTTCAAAAATTTGTAGGTGTTTTTACCCGCCAAGAACACCCACTGGTTTTATTTTTAGATGATTTACAGTGGGCAGATGCAGCTTCACTAAGGTTTATTAAATTAATAATTTCTGACTATAATAGCCAGTATCTCTTGCTGATTGGGGCATATCGAGATTATGAGGTAGATGATTTTCATCCATTAACAAAAACTCTCCATGAAATAAAAAATACTAGCATTCTGAATACTATAAATCTCCGTCCTCTAAATTTTATTGAAATAAATCACTTAATTGCCGATACGCTAAAATGCAATTTAAAAGATGCCGAAAATTTAGCAAACCTAGTTTGTAATAAAACTCATGGTAATCCGTTCTTTTTGACTCAGTTACTCAAAAGCATTTATCAAGAAAAAATATTATTTTATAATCCAAATTTTAGGTGTTGGCAATGGAACATTGAATTAATTAATAACTTGGAAATAACTGATAATGTTGTTCAATTAATGATCGGCAAGCTGAATAAGCTAGATCAGAAGACACAGGATATTTTAAAGCTTGCAGCTTGCATAGGCAATAAGTTTTCTTTGGAAATACTTTCAATAATTAATGATAAATCTTTAGTTATTACCGCCAATCAACTTTGGGAAGCGCTCAAAGCGGGTTTAATTCTGCCCCTCAGCAATGCTTACAAAATTCCTTTGATGGCTAATACTGATAATTTAGTATTAGCAAATAATATTATCTGGGAAACTCCAGAAAAATTGGTGATTGAATATAAGTTTTTGCACGACCGCGTACAACAAGCTGCATATTCTTTAATCCCAGAAGACCGGAAACAAGCAATTCATTTAAAAATAGGTCAACTACTATTAAAGAATAGCCGACCTCAAGACGTAAAAGAGCAAATATTTGAGATTGTTAATCACCTGAATATAGGTAGCGATTTAATTACTCACCAGCATGAAAAAGATCAATTAGCAAGGCTAAATCTTTTAGCTGGTCAAAAAGCGTCATCTGCAACAGCATATAAACCAGCAGTCAGGTATTTAAGGGCAGGTTTAGAATTGTTAGCGCCTAATACTTGGGATTATCAATATCAGCTAACGCTAGATTTATATTTAAAAATATTAGAAGCAGAATATATTAACACAAATATTGAGCAAGCTACCAAGCTTTCTGATATTGCTATAGAACACGCCAAAACAGTTTTAGACAGAGCAACAATATATGGGTTAAAAATTAAGTTTTATATTGCTCAAAATGATTGTAACAAAGTCTTAGATACTGGTATACAAGTTTTAGAAATGTTAGGTGTCAGTTTGTTACAAGAACCACCTCAAGATTTAATCTCTGAGGATTTACTTGACTTACCTAATATGGAAGATCCTTATAAATTAGCAGCTATGAATATTTTAATGCTAATTTGTCCGGTTGCTTTTATTTGCAATAGCCCACTAGGATTACCATTTGTATTTACAATGTTTCAGCTTTCTTCATCTTATGGTAATTGTAAAGAAACTATTTATGCTTATGGTATTTATGGGGCTGCACTTTGTGGTCCATTTGCAGATATAGATACTGGACAGAATTGTTTTAAAATTTCTTTAAAGCTGTTGGAAAAGTTTGATTCCAGAGATTTAAAGTCTAAAATATATAACATATTTGGGGCAAATATTTTACATTGGAAACAACATACTAGAGAAACTTTAAAAATTTTAAATGAGTCTTTCCAAAGCGGTTTAGATACTGGTGATATTGAACAAACTTGTCATGCGGCTTTGTTTTACTGCGAACATCATTTTTTTATAGGTCATAATTTAAAATCTTTAGCTGATCAGCAGGAAAAATATTTAAATATAATTGCTAACCTTAAACAAGAATACCAGTTAAATTACACTAAAATTTGTGGGCAAACAGTTTTAAATCTTTTAGATAGAGCAAACAATAAATATAGTTTAATCGGTAAACACTTTAATGAAATAGAATCCTTACCCAAACTTTTAGCGGATAATAGTTTAATGGCTGTTTTTTATATTTATTTCAATAAATTAATGCTGGCTTACTTGTTTAAGGATTACCAGCAAGCTATAAGCAATGCTATAAAAGCAGAAGAATATACCCTTTATGTCCGAGCGATGATGGTATGGGGTGAATATAATTTCTACTATGCTCTCGCTTTACTTGCAGAATATTTTAATGTTACAAAAGATGAACAAGAACGCTACATGGTTAAGGTAGTAGAGAGCCAGCAAAGGTTAAAAGGATGGGCGGATCATGCTCCCGCAAATTATCAGCATAAGTATGAATTAGTAGAAGCGGAAATTAATCGAGTAAATGGGGAAGCTTTCAAGGCGATGGAATATTACGATCGCGCCATTTCCAATGCTAGA
>JBARVL010000578.1:0-3592 GCA_049646245.1 Crinalium sp.
TTGCAGAATTGATGATGATTTACCTCCGCTAATTTCACAAGAAATTGCCATCACAGATTTCCCACTACCCTACCTGCGATTAATCTACTTCAGCGATGTACTCAGATTATTTTCAGAATGTCAGTAAAACCCAACATAAAAAAAAATGAGTGACACATTATTTGATTTAAAAGATTACAATGGCTCCCCACCAATTCAAATTCTCAATCGCGAATCTATTCCCACAAATGCCAAAATTCCAATCCCTGCTGGGACTTATAATTCAATCAAAGGTATTAAACAGCACTGCAACAACTGCCAACGCTGCCCACTTGGACAAACCCGCCAGAATGCTGTTGTAGGGAGGGGCAGTCGTAATGCGGCGATCATGTTAGTTGGCGAAGCACCTGGGGCGCAAGAAGATGAGACTGGCAAACCGTTTGTAGGCGCTGCGGGCAAAGTACTGGAAAGAATGCTGAGAAAAGCCAACCTTTCAAGTGCAAAAGATGGAGATGTTTACTTGTGCAACATTATCAAGTGTAGACCGCCAGATAACCGCCTACCAACTCATAAAGAAATAGAAGCTTGCAAACCTTACCTGTTAGAACAAATTCGGATGGTTGATCCGAAAATTATCGTATTAGTAGGGGCAACTGCTGTGCGAAGCTTAACCGGAAATCAAACCGGAATTACCAGGCTTCGTGGCACTTGGATTAAATGGGATAAACATTTATGTATGCCTATTCTACATCCAGCGTATTTGTTAAGAAACCACGATTACAGCAAGGGCGGCCCCTGGTGGCTGACTCAAAGAGATTTGAAAGTTGTACGAAGAGCCAGCCAGAAATTAGCAACAATAACTAAATAAGTTGATTGCTAATTGATTGTACATAATTAGCTATTACTGGCTCAGTTAACAACAATTTCTTAACTTTTGCAACTGAGTCGGTTGCGCTTAGAACTTTTGACCCTAAGCGCAACCAATCAGTTTCAGTTGGTAAACTATTCGGTGCTGTAATTCCTTGATTATAAAGTACCTCATATTGATGCGATCGCAACCCTTCAACAACTCGAACATTACGAAACAAAGTATTCAAAATATCATGTGCATCAAGGATTTGCACCATAAGATTGGTATCAAATTTTTCATTTTTTAACAGCGTGTTTACTTCTCGCTGCAAATGTGCAGGTAAAGGATCTGAGGTTAAAGCAATTGAGACGAGAAATGTCTGTAAACCGATTAATTCTAAAGCGCCCATAGGTTTGAAAAGATTTAAGATTTTACAGTATAGCCAACGCGATAGCGAAGCGCTGACTTGTCAGTTCGCGTTGGTATTTGGTATTAATATTAAGTAAAATACAAAATTGCTGCTTAAAAGTATGTACACCAACTCTAAAATCAAAACCAGCACTATAAACGGGATCAAAACTATCAAAACGATCTTTTACTGGGAAGCAATCTGGGAGGCAGCCAAAAAACGCGCCTTAAGCCATTGTTTACTTCGCATTTACATTGACACCAAAGCTAACCGTGTCGCCATCATTGCGTCAGAAGTAGAAAGCAACAAAGCAAATATTGGTATTGGTCGGGATTTTGAAGGTTTTGCTTCATGTGTAATTAAAGAGTTTGGAGATTTGCTAAATATCCCTTTGTCCCAAATAATTTGGATTCAGCATTACGGACGTTTTAGTGAAACTGATTGCTACGAAAATTCAGGGATGCGTGACAGATTCTCTTCCTATCAATTATCTCTGATAGAAGCAGAATTTAAGGGAGAACAAACTGTACTTAGTTCAAGAAAAGTTCAAGAATTAATTGCTTGGACTAACTTAGAACCTGTAGAACAAATTCTTCAAGAATTTTAAGGCATGAATCAAATTATAGGCAGAAATATCCTTCGTGAGGTCAAAGCCAAATGTGAGCCTTTCAAAGAAGAATTTTCCAACAAGAAAATCAACATTATTAGGTTCGCGCCCCCACCTGATGAAACAAATAACATAACCCTCGCCAAATATGAGGCGGCAAGATACTCAACAGAGCATAAAGTAAAAACATTTAAGTTCATGAATTGTCAGGTTGATAGCCAGCTTTGGCGCGACAATACAACTGCTAGAGAATTTGAAGACATTATAAGCGCAGCAAATCTTGACTTAAATACAATAGGAGTAATTGTACAAAATCCAGTACCTCCCGATCTCAAAGAAGTTCTTGAACTAATTAGACCCGAAAAAGATTTAGATGGGCTACAAGAAAACCATCCCTTGTTTTCCGCTTCTGCTACTTCTGAAACAATAGCGCGTCTGGTTAAGTCTTTTGCATCAAAAGACTCTGTTGTTGCTGTCGTAGGTGGAAAAGGTTTTGTAGGGCGAGGAGTCATCAAATTGCTCAATCTAGAAAAAATCAACTGTTTATCTCTGGACGTAGGCGATCACCTACTAAAAACTCTGCAAGCAGACATTATAGTGTCAGCTACGGGAGTAAATGAACTTCTAGATGAACGCCATATCAGACCCTATCATCAGTTAGTTGTTGATGCAGGCTTTATCCCATTCCAGAATAAAATATTTGGAGATGTCAAACAATCTGCATACGAAATTCCTAAAAATTTGACCCCCGTGCCTGGTGGTGTCGGGCCATTACAAATGGCTACATTGTTGGAAAGACTAATCAAAGTAGCAACCAACAGAAGTATTGAACCCTGGATTTATATTGATCGCAGTTGAAAAAGTAAGGCTAGCTTCAAACCCAAATCCGATCAAACATTACAAACAAATATTTATCCACTACAACTAAGTTTTGCGCTTATTAATAATTCCTGTTGCTGTCGGCGTGTTCCAACTTGAACGGGAAATGAAGCCAATCCCACTTACCCACGAAATAGAATTATGAAACTAACTCTAATAACAGCTACACACCATAGAGCAGAAACTTTAGCAACGGTAGCACTACCGAGCGTACTTTCCCTAACTAATCGCAGCGCCTTTGAGTGGGTAATAGTAAATGATGGCAGAGATATCCCAACTCGAAAGTTAATTAATGAATTTCAAAAGTTAACTAATTTAACAATAACGTATTTAGAAATGGATCACCCGACCTGCGGATTTGGCTTGTGTCATGCTCGAAACATGGGACTTCTTCATACCTCATGTGAAATTATTGCTTACCTTGATGACGACAACACGCTTAAACCGAACTTTGTGGAGTCTATTTTGAAGTTCTTTCAAAACAACCCAGAGATTCGTTGCAGCATGGCGCGTCAAAACCGCAGAAGGGATATTATAAGAGACAATCACCCGCCAAAACACGGCAAGCCGTTCCTTTCCCCAAGTGCTTCAACTAGCGCTTATTCATTAATTCAGCAGAAAGACATTTTTGATAGCAATGGCTTTGCTCACTATCGACATGATGCACATAGATGGAACCCAAACTATCGAGTATTTGCAGATTATGAATTTTTTCTACAATGTACAAGTCTATGGGGGGAAGCCAGGGCAAACGCATCAAAATTTGGTGCGATCGCCACCAAATCTGGATTTTCTTTCTTTGTTGTCGACAAAGCTTGCATTGTGGCAAGATCAAGTAAAAGGGAAGTTATTACTAAAAATTGCTAGT
>JBARVL010000579.1:0-11679 GCA_049646245.1 Crinalium sp.
AATGCGCGTAAAATTCAAGCAATGGAAGGTCGAGAACATACGGGACAAGTAAAAAATCAAGACCGACAAGAACGGGAAGAAAAGTTTCGCGCTGGGATTCTAGCAACACTATTTTGTTCTCCCACAATGGAGCTAGGAATTGATATTTCTGACCTGAGCGTTGTGCATCTGCGGAATGTTCCCCCAACTCCAGCTAATTATGCTCAACGCAGTGGTAGAGCGGGTAGGAGTGGTCAAGAAGCGTTAGTAATTACCTATGCTTCTGTGGGTAGTGGACATGACCAATATTTCTTTAAACGCCCTCAACAAATGGTAGCTGGTGCAGTTGCTCCACCTAAATTAGAACTGGGTAATGAAGACTTAATTAAGTCACACATTTATTCAATTTGGTTAGCATATACTGGGTTATCTTTCGGTGATTCTCTCAATCAAATTCTAGATTTGAATCTAGATGGGTATCCCTTAAAAGATGATGTGCGATCGCAACTTACTTTAACATCCGAAGGTTTGAGTAAATGTCTGCAAGCCACTCAATCCATCCTGGCAGACAGCTTCTGTCAAGCAGACTTTACCCGCACCTCTTGGTATTCAGTTGATTGGTTACGCCACACCCTAGAAAACGCCCTCAACGCTTTTGATCGAGCGTGCGATCGCTGGCGCAGACTCTACAGTGATGCTACTCTCCAGTTAGAAGAAGCTCGTCGGACTATAGATCGTTCTGCTAGAGGCACTGCTACCGCAGAAGAACGCCAAAATGCCGAAGCACAGCAAAGAGAAGCACAACGACAAACAGACCTGCTAGTGGGACACACCAATAAAAATCGCAGTCAAACGCAATTTGAATTTTACCCCTACCGCTACTTTGCTGCCGAAGGATTCTTACCTGGGTATAACTTCCCCCGTCTACCAGTCCGCGCCTACGTTCCCTCTGGAGACTCTGGGGAATTTATCTCCCGCGTCCGCGTTGTTGCCCTACGCGAATTTGCTCCCAGCAACGTTATTTACTACGAAGGCAGTAAATTTCAAGTAGCTAAAACGAAAGTTCCCTTGGGAGGAATTGAAAATGAATATCAGCGCATTAGTGTTTGTCCTAATTGCGGCTATTTTCACGACGGTGACAACTTTCTACGCGAAACTTGTGAAAACTGTAGTGCCAGAATCGTACCAGATAGCTACGGTAATCCTGCCAAATTAAACCGCGTCTTAAAAATGGAAACTATGATGACGCGGCGACGGGAACGTATTACCTGCGACGAAGAAGAGCGGCTTAAATACGGCTACAACATTACGACCCATTTCCGCTATGCAGGCTACAAGAAAGAACTGGCAAGTGTGAAAACAGATAACGGAACTGAGTTACTGCGACTAAGTTATGGGGAAACTGCTAATATACTACGCATCAATCGCGGTTTGAAACGTTCTCAAGAGAGGGGATTTAAACTCGACCAAAAAACAGGTGCTTGGGGCGAACAGAAAAGCGATTCTGTAGCAGAAAATTTGCAAACAGAAATCAATTTAATGGTTAACGATACCTGCAACATCTTAGTTATTGACCCTGTAAATATTGGTACAGGAGACAAAGAAGCTTTTTTAGCAACTCTTCAATATGCCTTAGAACGTGCTATTCAAGCAGTGTACAAACTAGAAGAAGATGAACTTGGCTCAGAACGTCTAGGGAAAGGGGGATATTTACTATTTTGGGAAGCCGCAGAAGGAGGCGCAGGAGTTCTTTCTCAAATTCTTGAAGACCCTCAAGCTTTTAAAAAGATTGCTCAGACTGCTTTAGATATCTGCCACTTTCAAGAAGTTAAGGAAAGTTGCACCAAAGCTTGTTACGAATGCCTGCTGTCCTACGGCAACCAGTTCGACCACCCGCTTCTAGACCGATACTCAATTCACTCTTGGTTAGAACAATTAGCCTCAAGCACTATTCATCGTCATAATTCTGGTGGCGATCGCGAACAGCAGTACAGACAGTTAAAAAGTCAGACTGACCCTAATTCCCAATTTGAACGGGAAGTTCTTTCTGAGATTTATCTTCGAGGATTGAAATTACCAGATGCCACCCAAGAATTGATTGCAGAAGCCAACTGCAAGCCGGACTTTATTTATAAAGAAGCTCGGTTAGCTATCTTCTGCGATGGCTCTGTTCACGACTCTCCCCAGCAGCAACAGCAAGACCGCATTGACCGCGATAACCTTAGATATAATGCTGACTATACTATATTAGTATTTAGTTACAGCAAAGACTGGCGATCGCAGTTAGAGATGCTAGCTTCGCTGATTTAATAAGAACTGCTTTGCAAGCATCATTTTAAATTGGTATTAGGTGTAAATAGAAGGTTCGTGTCACTAAGGACAGCGCATCACTGAAACTATTACTCTGTATAGCTTTCAACATATAGATCTATCTCTCCTCTCATCCCCCCTCTTTTTTGCCTTATGAATAAGCTTTCTAAATATATTGATTTGAGAGCAATTGACAAATATTAATTAAACTTGCCTCTGCTGGCTTTGCATTAGTAAAGCGACTCTACAGAAGATGTAAAATTATGTCTGATCAGGTCAAAAATTAGCTTTGATTTGAGCTTAAGTTGCTAAGAATATAGAAAAGGTATGAAGAAAATAGACGTGATTGGCAGACTAGCAATTCAAAATGAGAGCGTAAATGTTGGAGCTGTCTAAGGAAGATCGCAAGGTACTACGCGAAGCAATCCAGTCGGCTTATTCCGAACAAGATAGCCTTAGTATATTTGTGAGAGAGGAGCTGAACGAAAACTTGGCAGTGATTGCTGGTACTGGTATTCCTTATCGCACAATTGTATTTAAACTAATTGACTGGGCGATTGCCAGAGGATATATCGAGGATTTAATTCTGGCACTGCAACAGGATACTCAAAATCGACTGGATATTCAGTATCTCTGTGCCCGCGTTTTACAGCAGCGAATAGCTCTTAATCCTACACAAAGTAGTGCCGTTGGAACAGTTATTCCACTCGATCCTACCGTTTGGGGGATTGAGGCCCTTGCTGAGGACTTAGAAGTTTTTTTACCACGGCAATTCACTTTTGAGGCTGATGTGGGCAAGTTACAACAAGGGTTAGAACTTGCTAATGCTGTGTGCAAAATTACTTTTCGCGATCAATCCCCATCTGAGAGCGGTACAGGGGTCTTAATTGCACCTGATTTAGTACTAACTAATTACCATGTTTTGAGCCGAGAGGCTGAGGCTGATCTAAATACACTTGCCCGAACACTTCAATTTGAGTTTGGTTATGTTAGTACTGCTTTTGGAGAGGTTCGCCGTACTCAGTGTCTCACTGCTGTAGAAGAATCGCCGATAATAGCATTCAGCCCTATTGAGACTTTGGATTATGCGCTCATCCGCCTTAAAAACCAACCTGACTTCACTGTAAAGCCTGTCCCTCTGAATGTTACAGCACAGCTTAATCCGCGATCTTTTTTGAATATCCTTCAGCACCCGGAAGGGGAGTACCTGAAAGTGTCTTTGAGTAATAACGGAGTTGTGAAGACTCGACCAGATAAGGGATTGGTGTTGTACGTGAATCAAACTAAGCAGGGGTCGAGCGGTTCACCTTGCTTTGATGAGGAATGGCGGTTAGTAGCACTTCATCACAAAAGTATGCAAACAAGCTTTGGTAGCGTGCGAGAGGGAATCCTAATGAGTGCGATCTACCCGCAATTATTGTCAGTTTTACGTAAAGAAGGGGAGGAGTGATGGGACGTCGAATTATTTCTGAGCAATTAGAGAGCGGATCACCGGTTAACATTCCCCCCGATGACTACACTAACCGCTTGGTAAAGTACATTCCTACTGAAGCAGTCGGGCTTTGGCTTGTCTTGAATGGTGCAATCCAAAGCTTTGATGATGCTTTCCCAAAAGTGGGATCTCTCTGGTTCTGTTTTGTAACTGTTTTAGTATTCACATTTTTTTGGATACGCCAGCGTACGCGAGAACCCCAAAAACCCACGGCTTGGACACAAATTCTAATTTCCTGTGGGGCATTTGTCGTTTGGGTGTTTGCTATGGGCGGTCCTTTTGCTGCTTCTTGGGAAGGTTATCACCCTGGTTATGGAGCATTGCTTTTGCCCATTTATACAGCTGGAGCCAGTTTTGTAATCCCGCCGGAGAGATGAACTGTGATTGATTGGGATAAAAACAAACTCAAAGCATTTCGGTTAGCACTACAAAGTGTCTACCGGGAGCATGAGGATCTTGAGATATTTGCGGCGGAGGAATTGGGACAAAAACTTGCTGATATCTCTGAAAGAACTTCGATGGATCGAGTAGCTTTTCGGTTGCTTGAGAAGTCCGGTGCTGATTCTGTTTATGCTGCTTTCAAGGCTGAAAACCCTACTCATTCTGTTATTGCATTTCTGGAGCAGCCATTAGTACCACAAATCCTAAGCCTGATCCCAGATACAGATTGGGCTGCTTTGTTTGAGCAATTTATTCTGGATGACCTACTTGATGTTCGCAGGGCTTTCTTCGAAGGATTTCAGAATGCACGAGGCTACGCATTCCGGGAGGCAAGACCAGATTATTTGCAGCTTTTTCCTTCCGTAGACCTAGTACAAATTCGAGAACTGCTAGAAGTTTATAGTGCAGATACAACAGGACCAATATTGGCAGTTCGCTTTGTGGAGGCGGCAATTGCAGAACTCCGTCGTTCTAATAAAACAGGTAATCGAGAGTTGACTGGATTAGAGGCTTGGCGGGATCGTATAGCTCAAGAATTTAACGTACCTCCACTAGACATCCCCGAACAAGATACTATGCAACAGGCTTATCTACTGGTAACCCTGGAAGAACATGGAAAACAAATTATTGCTTATCCAGAATTGCAAGTAACTGGTCAAGATAAGGCTGTTACATTTGGAGCGCAACCTACCGATCCTTGCTCCGTGGAAGGAGTGATCAATCACATCTTGAAGTGGATTGACCAAGCGGAAGCTGTATTGGAAGCAAGTTCTTGTAGTGATGGGCAAGTAACATTAGAAGTGTTTTTACCCTGCAAGTATTTAGCTACGGATATCGCAATTGACTGGAGCTTCAAAGACTTACGAGGTCGGGACAAATTCTTGGTTAACCATCGTCGATTCTTAGTACGCTCGACAGACCGAATTCGTGACCAGCAAATTCAACGAAAACTTACTCAACGATGGCAACGGCTCGAAACTTGTATACAATCGGGGGATATTTGTAACCATTTCTATCGCCAAGAAACCTATCCAGAAGAAGTAGGAATTCTGAGTGTTTTGCTTGAAAACGCACTAGGACTGAAATTCTTGGCTCAAATGCCAACAGATGCAGTTAAACGAGAAGACTTGCTCTATGATTTCATTGATACAGCAGTCCCCTTTGCCCTATGGTACTCAGAGATATCCATAACTGATACCTCTACTATCGAGGCAGAATTCGATGTACTGCTGAACAATTGCTATTTGACTGATTTTGCTGCTTTATCTCAGGAGTGGCGCAGGCGGCGTATTGAGTCGCCGAATGCTAAACCCATTAGGATTCTCTGTGATCGACCGGATCGTTTACCCCAATTGCCTGATCTCAACCGAGAAGAAGATGCACTTGTTGCCCTCCCCTAATAAATTGTTTTCTCCTCTATGTCTTGGAAATTCTTTTACGGAAACTGTGATTCAACTTCGCCTAATGGATTAGGTGAACCGCCAGAGTGTCCTCCATGGCGGCAGTTTTTACCTAATGAGCAGGTAGATAAGGAGACACATACTGAGTATTGGAAGAAGCTCCATAACTTGGCAGCACGAGATAGCCGCTCTTTACAGCGAGGTAGGAGCTTCCGGATTGAGTTGGATGACCAAGGTTACTCACAGATTGTGGAGGCAGTGAATGCGTCTATTCATTTACGGAGACCTCTGTTAATCACCGGAGATCCAGGATCAGGCAAAACTTCCCTAGCCTATGCCATAGCCTACGAGTTACAACTTGGTCCAGTACTTAAGTGGCCTATCACTGCCAAAGCCAATTTGGTAGATGCAGAATACCGCTACGATGCGATCGCTCGTCTCCAAGATGCCCAACTTGACAAAAATCGAGATGGGTATGCAAGTGATGAAGATGAGGGTAGTAACAATCTACCTGTTAAAAAAGAAGAAGGCAGCTTGGGTGATTACATTCAACTAGGTCCAGTAGGTACAGCATTTCTGCCTTCCTTACGACCTCGAGTTCTGCTAATTGATGAGATCGACAAGAGTGATCTGACATTGCCCAATGATTTGTTGAATCTTTTTGAAGAAGGGGAATTTGAGATTCCTGAACTGGTGCGCCAGAAACGCAAGCGGGGCGATAGATCAGAGGATACTTCTGTCGAGGTGCGAACCGCTGATTTAGGGATGAAGGTACGAATTACCAATGGACGGGTGCAGTGCTGCGAATTTCCTATTGTCATTATGACAAGTAATGGGGAGCGAGATTTTCCACCCGCATTTTATCGTCGCTGTCTACGGGTGAGGATGCCAAGTCCGACCCCAAGGTCTTTAGTGCCAATTGTACAATCCCACTTTAGTGATTCTGTCTCTAATCAGTGGATTGAAGTTGAAAATAATCTTCAAGAGATCATTGGTAAGTTTTTAGATAAGAGTAATAGGGGCAACAAGGTTAATCGTGCGACTGATCAACTACTTAATGCCATCTATCTAATGAGTCGTGATGAGAGCTTAAGCGAAGCTGAAGTAAAACGCTTGCTTGACTTGCTATTCAAGCGATTGAGCGAGGTTGACTGATGAGCAGTGAAGGAACGGAAAGAACTCCTTCTAATGCTGTTGATCGCCTAGTCGTTCTGCTAGCCGAAGAACAAGGCTACACTAGCATTGAAATCGCGGAAATGCTGTGGCTATCAACGAAAATTGAGCCTGTAGTAGCCGAAGACTCTGTATCTCAGGATCAGGAACGATCTTCTCAGTCGGTTTCTACCCCCATTGATAGAGAATCTGCACTCCCTTCTGAAACCTCAATTGAGTCGATCTCAACTTCAGTTCATCGAGCTAACTTAACGCTTCCATCGCCTCAATTAGGTGTATTACCTTCCAAAGTGTTGCCTGTGTGGGTGCCCGATCCCCCTATGCTAACCGACCCTCTGGCAGTTATTCGGGCTTTGAAACAATTACTAAAGAAAGTAGAAGTAGGTGTAGGCAAGCGATTGGATGAATCTGCAACTGTGGAGGCAACTGCCCGTACTCAGTTATGTATACCAATTTTAGCTCCTGAGCAGCGACCTTATTTCGATGTGGTAGTCGTAGTTGATCGTGGCTCATCCATGCACATTTGGCAACGTTTGGTTAAAGATATTGTACGGAGTTTGAAGAGTTATGGCATCTTTTGGAATGTGCAAGTATTTGACCTCATTATCGACCGCGAAGCTCAATCTATTGACAACTCAGTATTGTTAATTTCTAGACCTGTGCAGGTTGAGCACCGCCCTAGCGAAGTGATTGATCCACAAGAGCAACGGATTGTTATTGTTCTAAGCGACTGTGCAGCAACTTACTGGTGGGATGGTACGCTGTTGCCATTTTTGCAGGACTGGGGGGCTATTATGCCTACGGTGATATGGCAAATGCTACCTGCTTGGATGTGGAAACGCACTGCTTTGGGGCGAGGAGCAGCAGCGTTCTTCAGCAGTGATTTCTATGGGGGAGCGAATCAACGGCTGATAGTGCAACTCCAAGGCCGAGAAAAACTTACGGAGGGAGATCAACGGATTCGGATGCCTGTAGTTACCCAGTTACTAGTGATATCCGTGATTTGTCCTGTTGGAGCCGGATGGTTGCAGGAGATCGCCACGAGGTGACTCCTGGCTTTGTCCTTCCTCAGCAGGGAGGATCTGTTCCTCGGTCTAAGACCTATTCTGATCCTGAAGTCGAGCGACAGGCATTAACTGCTCTTGCCCGTGACCGGGTAGGGCGTTTTTTAGAACTGGCATCTCCCCAAGCACAGCGGCTAGTGATGTTATTAGCAGCAGCACCTGTCATTACCCTGCCGATAGTACGGCTCATTCGGGACGCTATGCTTCACGATATAAAATCCCCGCTGCCTATAGCAGAGGTTTTTTTAAGTGGGTTATTGCAGCGCCTGCCAGGACAAACCGAACGAGAGCTTGAATATGTGCTCCAAGAATCAGCTGAAGCAGTTCAGATTCAATCGCAAGTGTCTATTTCAGACCCCCCTAATATAGCTGACCAGATACCGCAGGAAACACAGGAAATTGTTCAATATGACTTTACTCCAGGAGTGAGGCCGATATTGTTGGAGCTTTTGCCTGCTGTAGACACCATTTCAGTTATCAACAGTGTTTCAGCAGCAGTAGAGCAGCGATGGAAACGGGTATCTAATGAAGATTTTCGGGCATTTCTGGTGAACCCTGATGTGCAGGTGCCGGAAGGATTGGAAGGGATGCGTGCGTTTGGCAGTGTCACTGCAGATATTTTGGAACAACTCGGTGGTGAGTATGTTAGCTTTGCCCAAACCCTACGTCAGAGGACAATAACATCCTCATCTCTACCCCCTAAAGAGTCAGATTCCAGCGTTGCTCCTCCCCAAAAAGACGAAGCTCAGTTCCCACCTCCTCTCCAAACGGAGGAGTTCACCATAATCTCTATTGAGCTACAGCCGGAATCTAAACCAACTCAAGATCTGGAACTCTTCTCATTCCTGGTTGCGACTGTTCAGCACCGCCAATCAAAGCAGCAACAGTTACAAACTACAGAATGGGAAATTCTACGGCAGCAACAGGAGACTTACCGATTTCGTGAACCCCTGCCAGGTAATCCCCTCCTTGAAATGGTTGCTATTCCTGGTGGCGTTTTCTTGATGGGGTCTCCAGAAGATGAACCTGAGCATCAGGACGATGAATTTCCCCAACATGAGGTTACTGTTGAACCTTTTTTCATGGGGGCTTATCCCATTACTCAAAGCCAATGGAGGGTAGTTGCGGAGTTGCCCCAAGTCGAGCGAGAACTTGATCCAGATCCATCAAATTTTAAAGGTGCTAACCGTCCAGTTGAGCAAATCTCCTGGTACGACGCAGTAGAGTTCTGTGCTCGTCTCTCTGCTTTGACCAACCGTCAGTATCGGCTTCCAACCGAGGCTGAATGGGAATATGCTTGCCGAGCGCGCACTAATACTCCATTCCATTTTGGAGAAACTATTACATCAGAATTGGCTAATTATGATGCCAGATCTAAATATAATGGTGGTTTCAAAGGGGAAAATCGAAAAGAAACTACTTCGGTAGAGTACTTTGGTATTGCCAATGCCTTTGGACTCAGTGAGATGCACGGTAATGTTTTGGAATGGTGTCAGGACTATCGGCACCGAAATTATGAGGATGCTCCCACCGTTGGTACTGCCTGGACAGATGGTGGAGATTCCTCTAGCCACATCCTACGCGGCGGCTCTTGGTCTTATAGTGCAAAAGATTGTCGTTCTGCCTATCGTAGCTACTTTGAGCCTGGTTACCGCTATAGAGATATAGGTTTTCGGGTTTGTTGTTCGAACCCTAGGTCTGAGTAAAGCTACATCTCGTTTTTAGCTTCCTATTTCAAAGAAGAATATGTTGGCTCAATTCTTACAACTCATTATCAACAAGCGCCAGGGGCGTAACCAATACTATGATGAGTCTCTCTCCGAAGGCGTGCCACCTCTGCGGATGATGTTTATTCCTGCGGGGACCTTTCTTATGGGGTCTCTCGAGAATGAGCTACATCGTCTTGATCGCGAAGTACCTCAGCATGAAGTAACTCTTTCACAGTTCTTTCTAGCAAAATATCCGGTCACCCAGTCTCAATGGCAAGTAGTAGCTGCTATGCCTCAGGTGAACCGACAGATAGAACCAGATCCCTCATACTTCAAAGGCGACCTCATGCCCGTGGAGCAGGTATCTTGGCATGACGTGGTAGAGTTTTGCGATAGGTTAACTGTCCACACTAATCGCCAATATCGTCTCCCCACAGAAGCTGAGTGGGAATACGCCTGCCGTGCAGGAACCACAACCCCTTTCCACTTTGGCAAGACAATTTCTACTGAGCACGCGAACTATCGAGGTGTTGATCGCGAGTCTAATGGAGTTTTATTTAAAGGAAACTATGGGGATGGTCCTAATGGCAACTTTTTGGAAAAAACAACTCCTGTAAACTTTTTTGGGATCTCTAATGCATTCGGATTATGTGACATACATGGAAATGTATGGGAGTGGTGTCAGGATCACTGGCATGACTCGTATAATTTCAAGACACCAACTGATGGTAGTGCCTGGTTAAGTGACGATGGAACCGCAATGCGTATAAGGCGAGGAGGATCTTGGTCTACAAATCCTCAAAATTGCCGTTCTGCTTATCGTGGTAAATCTGACCCTCAAGAGTCTGTGTATTGCTTTGGTTTCCGTGTTTGCTGCTCAGCGACTAGACGCAAGTTATGAGATTCGAAATCAGCTTTTTTGAATCTTTCTAATTCCGCGAATAGCTCCTTTGTTCCAACGCTAATCCAGAGTATGCTTCAATAAGCTCTACCATTCGTGTGTATTCAGATGAATTGATGTTTTGTCTCAAACCAGTTGTGTATTAGTAAAGATTTTTTGCATCATGCCTTGTTTGATAAATTGAGTTTTGGCGTATCGGGCTTCTAAAGCAGTGATTTCAGCATCTATATCGGAGAGGACTATTGCGATGTCACGTTGTTCTTCCAACTTAGATGGAGATGGAAGAAGAACCTGTGAAAGCAGTCTTCCATTAGTCAAAGCCCTAGTTGTGTAAGAGCTGGTAGAAGTGATTTGTTTTCTGACAATTTCAGAATCAAAACAGTATTTCTTGAAAAGTAAATCTAGGTCTAAACTTGGGGACTTTGGTCTAGCTCTAAGGACAAAGCCACTAAAAACGCCATCATCAATATCTTCGAGTAGTACTGCCGCAATCCCAATTTCTTCAACTGTTTCAGAGGTTCGTGTAAAAAAGACATCGCCCTGCCTTACTCCATAAGCCCGAATCTCATCAGCCGAAACGGTGACTTTTCCAAGAACGTCAGACTTGTACAAACCTGGATAATTAAACACATCCATGTAGTTAATGATCGGAGTACCAGCGCCGAAAAACTTTTTGGACTTGTTCAATCCATTTTTGAAATCAAACAAATCGCCAATCTTGAGAGTAAGCCAATCCTCGGGAATTACCCCAACTTCGGTTTGTTGGTAGCTCTTCCCCTCACCAAACCCCGGCAGGCGTTTCTTGCCAGTAAGGAGTTGCTGTATGGTGGCAGTTTTGAGGTAACGCTTCTTGGTAATAAGCTTGTCCAATGCAGCGAGCAGGGTATCTACATCGGATAGAGCCGTTGCGATCTTACGTTGTTCGTTATTCTTAAAGTATGTAGATCATTACGATTAACACCAGGAACGCCACTTTTATCGCTATGTGATTGGAAATCAATTGTACGAAGAAGATAAGAAACGAATAGTGGACAGTTGCCGTGAAAGTCCTTTACAAACAATGTAGTGTTGTGAGGCCAGTAGTTCAGGGGGCGACCAAGCCGCTAAAGCGGCTGGTCTATAAGGTTTACGGCTCTCAAGCCTCGACGATAAAATGACTTTTTATTTGCAATAAGGTTAAGCATTTCCTCTACCCATAGTTGACAGGCTT
>JBARVL010000580.1:0-3642 GCA_049646245.1 Crinalium sp.
TTTGCCGTAAAAGGTCTTCCCTCTCAAGTAAAAAGATGAAGAACTACCTCCATCCAAATTCATCGCTTTCTTCACACCCAAAGATTTCATAAAAGTAGCCAACTCAGCTAAAGACATTCCAGATTTATTAGGATATTTCGGTTTTTGAGCTACCATTACTAAAACAATACTGCCATCATCGGTAATCCCAACAGCACTTCTAGCATTAGGTTGATTACTTCCAAGGCTATCTCTAATAACTTTCCCGTTGACTATATCTAAAAAACCTTCTTTAATTAAAGGCATGGTAATATCTTTTTCTAAGGGCAATAAACGAGAACCACCGCCTAAAACATCAACTAATCTGCAACCTGTCAATGTCGGATCTTCGTATAAGGCAATATCATAACGCAAGTTCGATCCACAAACATAACGTCTAAATTCTGTGCGGTTTAGGATTTTATCTAAATAAGGAGTTAACTGAGGATTATTCATCAGTCGCTCATTTAATCGAGGATTTCCTACTAATAATCCTTGTTGAATAACAATAGAGGTAGATTTGTGGTTTTGCGGGTCAAAAAAGCCACCATTCAAAACTGCGATCGCACCATTATTTTTAGCAAACTTTTCTACAGTATCCAAAGATGGAGATATGGCAGTCGTTACTGAAAAACTACTAAAAGCAGGAATGCGGAGAACGTGAATTAAACTTGAAGGCAGGGAATAAGAATTATATTGCAGATTTTGGGGTGGTGGTTGCACAGAGTCAGAGGGTGCAGCTATCGGATGGCGATCGCGACTTAAAAATAGCATTGTCCCAATCAGTGAAACTGGTATACTCGCAATCAGCAGCCAAAGTTTTCTCACTCCTCACTCCTCCCTCCTCCCTCCTCACCTCTTCAAAGCTACTTGCTTAATTGGTTCAAGTAAATCTATTGACAAATGCAACATATTAAGAGTAGTTCCTTCAACTCCACTAGGCGAAGGACCATGATAGTCACTACCACCAGTCATCAATAACCCATACTCAGCACATAAACGTTCTAAATTTTCAATATGCGATCGCGTATGAGTAGGATGATAAACTTCAACTCCCATTAACCCTGCATCCACCATCTCCTTCAGGACATCCTCAACCTTCCCACCCTTAAATAGATAAGGATGCGCCCAAACGGGAACTGCACCACAACTGCGTAACAAATCAATTCCTTCAACAATAGAAAACTTTTCGTAATCTACATAAGCAGGTTTATCATCACCCAACCAACGCTCAAAAGCTTCCTGTTGCGATTTTACATATCCTGCATCCACTAATGCTCTAGCAATATGGGGACGACCTGGAGCCATACCTTCACCCAAAGTCGGTAACTCAACCGGATACCCCAGCGCCGCTAATTTTTCTACCATCATCCTAGCGCGGCGAAAACGCCCTTCTATCCGTTCACCTAGAGGAGTACTAAGTAACTCAGGATTAGGATAAAAGCCGAGAATATGTAAAGAGCGGTCGTTGTGGACAGTACTTAATTCAATTCCAGGGATAATTTCTATATTATGTGGTAGAGCGGCGGCGATCGCTTCATCCCACCCAGAAATAGTATCGTGGTCAGTAATAGCAAGAGCGCGTACTCCTTTATCAACCGCCGCAGCAACCAGTTGTTGTGGTGTGAGAGTACCGTCTGAATAAGTAGTATGACAATGGAGTTCTAGCATATTTCAATTATGAACTCCCAACAAACAAAATATCTACTAAAACCCTTGTAGAGACGCATGAATTTTCCCCCCTTTTTAAGGGGGGCTAGGGGGGATCTAGGTTTTAGGCTTTCGGTGCGTAAATCCTGAAAAAATTAAAAACCGTAAGAAACTCCAACGGAAAGTACAGGATATACACCCAAACCGTTCAAATCATCCTCTAAATCTTTCCTTTCCTTTTCAATTTCAGTCCGTAGATTTTGGTTGACATCCTGATTAGTAGCTCTCAATTCTACTTCTGGCGAACCAGCAAACATCACACCCAAGTCCAGCGAAAAACCTAAGCCTTGCCGCCTGACTGGATTACCAAAACCAATGCCTAAATATGGTGCAATGCTGTTGGGAAATGACGCTTTAGCCTTCAACTGACCAACTTCTTGAGAAGTGAAAGTGCGATCGCCGATTTGAAATCTCCCGTTTTTCGCTTCGCCTGTAGCATCAATACGATTATCTTGATAAGCCACACCGCCTGTCACTCTCAAACCACCTCCACCAAATGGATAGAAGTCAGCCAGTCCAGTTACATTAAACAACTTTAAATCAGCATTGTAATCAATATCACTCTCACTAGCATCAACTCCAAACCCAAAGCCACTAACTCCCAGTCTGGCGTTTAAATTGTTAGAAATTCCTTTAGTGAGATCTACTCCCGCCCCCAGCGTACCAATTTTAGGTGTAACGGCAAATCCACCCCTTGGTCTTGCTGTTGTTGGTTCTATTATTACTGGCTGTGTGGGTTGATTACCTGGCTGAGTACCTGGTTGAGTACCTGGTTGATAGCCTCTGCATCGAGAGTTAAGAGGGAATGAGGTACACAGAGCATCCAAGTCAATTGGAATAGCCGCAAGCAGTTGTGCTTCTGTCTTAGTTGTAACTACAGTTTGTTCTTTCCCTAGCTGTAAATCTGTAGCTTGATAGGAAATATTGCTTGTTTGGGGCGCAGTATTGCTAGAGATGCTGTTTAATTCTGCTGTTGTTTGGTTTTGAGAAGGTGACTCATTTAAGCTAATAGTAGATTCTGTAGTGCTAACAGAGGTGGTAATTGCATCTTTGTTTTCTATAGTTGGGAAATTTGTGGCAATTTTAGACTCCTCTTCTACCTGCGCTACAGTCTCAATCTTCGCTTCAACTGCGCCAATCTGCTGAGGGATAGTTGCACTCAGTAGCAGATTGCTAGCAACTCCCAAGCTCAATAAACCTAATCTTGAGTAATCTAAAACGTTTAGCATTGGTTAGATGTGTTGGTTTGCTCATTCATAGTTTGACATGATTGTACTACAGTAATAATTACTTAAAACCGCTATCTTTTAATTACAAATAATTGATACTATTATGGGTTATCAATTTTGTAAACATCAACTTGCTCCCTATTTCCAGATGCTTGATTGGCGCAATGCTCTGATGTGGCTTGAAAAGTCCCACTTGATATTTCATACATGATTAAAATTTTGTATCCTAGATCACACAAACGTATTCAAGGAAAATTTTTCTGATTGACCGCACACAGATAATTTTGCTGCTTACAATCACAATGATGTTAAGGCTTTACCAATTCCAGTTTTAAAAAATACCAACATGACTCTCAAGGCAGTTTTATTTGATTTTAATGGCGTTATTATTAATGATGAGCCAATTCACCTAAAGTTAATCAATCAGATTGTGATTGCAGAGAATTTGCGCCCCTCACCAGGGGACTTTCGGAAATTCTGCTTGGGAAAAAGCGATCGCGCTTGTCTCTCGGATTTGCTCAAAGATCGTGGTCGTTTTGTCACTGAAGATTACTTAAATAAACTAATTAACCAAAAAGCGCACTTATACCAACGCCACTTGGAAACATTAGAAAAATTACCGATTTATCCTGGTTTGGAAGACTTAATTTTTAAATTGCGTGTAGCAAAGCTACCGATGGGTGTC
>JBARVL010000581.1:0-4645 GCA_049646245.1 Crinalium sp.
AGTTTCTCGAACTTGCTCCTTTAATTCGCTACTGTTGGCAATCATTTGTTGAATAACTTCAATATGTTGCCGAACACCAGCTTGACCAGTTTCCAGCATAGTCATGGCATAGTTAATCCTCACTTGAGGATCGCTTGCGTCTAATTTCAGCCCTTTTTGAGCAGCTTTGTATGCCTGTGTTGGTTGATCGCTCAACATATATAACCAAGCCAGACAAGTCCAAGCAGCCGCCATTTTAGGGGCTTGATTGCAAATGTCTTTGAACAGGGGAATCAAGGTATCTGTGCCTTCACCTGCTTTGTAACGTTCAATACCAGTGTCGAAAAGAGAATTAACTTGCTCGGTCATTTAAAAACTATAGGTAAGAATTGATCTGGAACGCAATAAAGGCAGGTAACATTAACCTGCCCCACAAATGTTTTATTTTACTAAGGGCTGTGTGCTAAAAATCTTAAACACCAAAAGACTTACCGCAACCGCAGCTTTGAGCCGCATTAGGATTTGTGAACTGAAAACCACCACCAATCATGGCATTGCTGTAGTCCAGCACCAAACCATAGAGATATAACATACTCTTGGGATCGCAGACAATTTTAAAGCCGTCGTAGTCAGAAATATCATCGTCATCACGAATTTGGTCAGGCTCTTGGAAATCCATCATGTAGGACATCCCAGAACAACCACCTTGGCGTACACCTACCCGCAAGCATAAGTCTTTGCCTTGTTGATCCCGCAAGGTCAGAACGTGCTTCAGTGCGGCTTCGGTCATTCTGATGCCTACTTGAGACGACTGAGTTGTTTGTGTCATTGATGCTACTACTCCTAATTAGTGTTTACTATAAATTCTTTAAGTCGCCAGTTCACTGCTTAAATTTGATCGGGATTCTAAGCTTGCAGGGTGTAAACCCGATTAATCAAACTTCTTACTATCTATCTTAACTGGTTCAAACCTTTACCATAGAAATGACACCATCAAGCCCTCAAACAGGCATCTTTCAGCAAAAGAATCAATTGTGGGTTTAGGTTATGGAGACTATCTATGTTAGCCATCGGTTTAAAGACCTGGAGATTGTATTGTTGAAGAGGTGTATTTAATTTCTAACTCGCCTTCCTCTTTTTTTAATTAATTTAAGTAAGTATATGTCTGCTTTGAATCAGTCTACCCGTCGTCGGCTCAGTAACTTACACCAAACCCCTAGTGTGTGGGAAGGCGATCGCCGTCCAATATCGGGTTTGACAGATGATGATTTTGAAGATCATCGCGGTGGCGAGTGTATTGTCTGGGTGGATGGTGTGGAAGGCGTTGTGCGCGGGATGGAAGTTGTGCCATCGGAAATGGGACCAGAAGCGATCGTGCGGACTTTGCTTAAAGCAATGGAACATCCTCAAAGTCCTGCTACTCCAGCACGACCTCAGAAAATTGTCGTCCGCGATCGCGAAATTCAATTTTATCTGCGCGGAGTACTTCAAGATTTAGATATTGCCGTCGAATACGCTCCAGAATTACCCCTGATTGATGAATTGTTTCGGGGGTTTCAACAGATGGCTAGTGGTAGACCACCTAAGATTCCGCCTAAATATGCAGATCTATTGATGGCAAAAACTTACCAGATTTGGGAAACAGCGCCTTGGGAAGTTTTAGCAGATCATCAAATTATCTCAATTACCCTCAATCAGTGGGACATCGAGACGCTGTATGTGGCAGTGATGGGGATGATGGGGATGGAATATGGACTTTTATTTTACCGTTCCTTAGATTCTCTCAAGCGTTTTCGTGCGGCGGCGATCGCAGAAGAATCTTTTGAACAGATGGAAGAAGCTTTCTTAGGGCAAGATTGTTTGTTTATCACTTTTGAAAGCTTAAGTGAGGATGAGGATGATGAGGATGAGGAAATTGATTATGCGGATCTGCCAGTTTCCGAAATTCAACCGAATTTTGGCACAATTAATCCCTTTGAGGGAATGCGACCATTTTTGTATGAAGAAGAAGCGATCGCACTTTATGTGGCAATAGAAGCTTTACAAAAGTTTGTACAAGGATCTGCACGGCAACTTTCAGCCGAAATCTTACCCAAAATTAACAAGCGTTTACGCATCACCTTACCAGAAGAAACTGGATCTCAGGAAACTATATCTATACAAGTGTCAACGTTACCTGAGTTTGAGGCAGAACTATTATCTATGATGGAATCTGCCGAATTTGATGATGACGATTACGATGATGATGACGACGACGACGATGAAGATCTTTCAGTACCTTTGCGAGAAGATGTAGTACCTAAAGATGCCTTAAAAAGTTTGGAGATAATACCTTGGGAAAAAATGGCATCTTTAAGAAAGAGTGTTGATTACTATCAGCATCAAGATGTCAAAGAAGCAGGTGAAGGTATGCCTGTAGTATTAATTCAAACTACCCTCCCCAAGGGAAAAGCGTTAATTGAGCAAATCAAAGCTGATGGTGGATTAAAAGGGATTTGCTTTAACCCTGGAGAAGATCCTTTCGCTGACGAGAATTATGATTTGGGAATTCTCCAAGCGGAAAATGGCAATATGTATCTGTTTGGCGAGTTTAGTCAAGATGATGCGCTACATCTTGTTGCTAAAAAGAAGTGGGAGCAACGTTGTAAGAAAACTCAAGGCTATTGCGGTTTAATTATTGCTAAAGGAGTTACGGGTGCAGCGCGTGGTAATCCTCAACCAAAGGATATGATGGCTTTGTTTGAAACGCGATCGCTCTCTGTGAAAGAATTAGGCTTAGGTCTACTTCAACTTATGTCACATTTTGATTTTGAATAAAAATGAAAAAGGCGATCAATTGCAACAGCCAAAAGAATTAAATTTTTCAGGAGGCTAAAATGGCTTTCAGTAGTTATAAAAATATTGGCGAAGTTCTCAAAGCATTTCAGATTATTTATACTGAAGCAAACTTTATTGTTGAAACTCCGTTTAATATTACTGATTACTTCCGAGCAGATTTAGCATTTGTTACACAGGAGGGAGTTGTTGATAACTCCGAGTTTGCTATTTGTGAAAACTTAATTTATCCTGTTTTGAAAGAAGTTTGGAAATGCTATTACAGCAATTTTATTTTGTGGAGTCATCAATCTCTCACTTACGATCAGAATCTTTCCGGTTTTCCTGAGTATATCTTGGCAAAACGTTCTCCTCTAGGAAAAGTTGTGTTTGAAAAACCTTACTTTTTATTAGTTGAGGCAAAGCAAGATAAATTTGATGAAGGATGGGCGCAGTGCCTAGCTGAAATGGTGGCAGCACAACGACTTAATGATGAATTTCAAGTTGTTATATTTGGGATTGTTTCCAATGGCAATTTCTGGCAATTTGGTAAGCTTGAAGGCAAAATATTTACTCGCAATCAAACTTTTTACACAATTCAGGAGCTAGATAAATTGTTTGCTGCTGTCAACTATGTTTTTCAACAATGTGAAGCGCAGCTAAATAATCTAGTAGAGACGCGAAATTTCGCGTCTCTACATTCTATATGTGGAGATGTCTAATAGATTCCTGTGAATATTTGAGAAGATTGCCAAATAATTTTAAAATTTGTAAGGAAAGTGAGAAGGACAGACGGAATGCGCGTTGCAATTGTTGGGGCGGGACTAGCTGGGATGGCGACAGCCGTTGATTTAGTTGATGCTGGTTACTCAGTAGAAATATTTGAATCTCGCCCCTTCGTTGGCGGCAAGGTTGGCAGTTGGATAGATGCAGACGGCAACCACGTTGAGATGGGTTTGCACGTTTTCTTTGGTTGCTACTACCAGCTTTTTGACTTGATGAAAAAGGTGGGCGTGTTGGATAAACTACGCCTGAAACAACATACTCATTGTTTTATCAACAAAGGCGGCAAAACAGGGGAATTAGATTTTCGCTTTATTACAGGTGCGCCGTTTAATGGGTTGAAAGCATTTTTCACTACGTCGCAACTATCGGTACAGGATAAGGTACAAAATGCCCTAGCGTTAGGAACTAGCCCCATAGTGCGCGGCTTAATTGACTTTGAGGGCGCGATGAAAAATATCCGCGACCTTGATAAAGTCAGTTTTGCTGATTGGTTTCGCAGTCATGGCGGTTCTAATGGCAGTATAAAACGGATGTGGAACCCCATTGCTTATGCACTGGGTTTCATTGATTGCGAGAATATTTCCGCCCGTTGTATGCTGACTATCTTCCAGTTTTTTGCAGCTAAAACAGAAGCATCTGTGTTGCGGATGTTGGAAGGTTCCCCTTCTGAGTATTTGCACAAACCGATTATTGAATATTTAGAAGCAAAAGGCGCGAAAATTCACACCCGTCGTAGAGTAAGAGAAATTAAATATACGGGAGTTGGGGAAGAAACGCGCGTAACTGGTTTAGTAGTTGCTCAAGGGGAAACGGAAGAAACTATCATTGCTGATGCGTATGTTTGCGCCTGTGATATCCCTGGAATTCAGAGAGTGTTACCCCAAGAGTGGCGCAAGTGGTCTGAATTTGACAATATCTATAAATTAGATGCTGTTCCAGTAGCTACTGTACAACTGCGGTTTGATGGTTGGGTGACAGAATTACACAATGCAGAGGAACGTACACAGCTAAATCATGCTGCTGGAATTGATAATCTGTTGTATACCCCTGATGCAGATTTCTCTTG
>JBARVL010000582.1:0-9169 GCA_049646245.1 Crinalium sp.
CTACCTGATACCCCGCATCCCTCGCCAAGTATTGCTAACCTGATTTTTAAACGCCGTCAACTTGTCGGTTCATTAATTGGTGGAATTAAGGAGACGCAGGAAATGCTCGATTTCTGTGCTGAACATAATATTGTTTCGGACATTGAATTAATTCCGATCCAAAAAATCAATGAAGCGTATGAGCGGATGCTTAAAAGTGATGTCAAGTATCGTTTCGTACTCGATATGGAATCATTAAAGCAAGAAGGTTGAGCGATTATTAGGACTTGAATGGTAGCTTCGGACAATTAATAGCGGCTAGGTATTTAGTGAAAAGTTATCTGGTAGACAAATTACTGATATTTTAAATGCCTAGCCCTATCACTAAAACATAAGTTTAGGGACAAAGATTCTTTTAACCAAGATGTAGGCAAAAGTTAGAATTGATTAAGGAAGGATATCGAAATAAGAGCAGTGTCGCGGGCGAATGATGCTGAAGTCGCGTCTATCCAAAGTTAGAACTTTATTTATACTTAGTCTTTCTGCTATAGCTACAATCGTAGCATCAACAAAATCTAACTGGCTATCAGTATATTATTCTAAAATTTCTACAATTCTCTGTAGATCAGTTATAGTTATTGGCTCTAGAATGGTGTTACTAGCTGCAAGTTGGGTTAAAAAATGACGCATATAAAAATGTCCCATTCGGGAAGCAATTAAATAGCATACTTCTGGTAAAACAGAAATTGGTAATACTAAAGATTCATTTAACTCACGAGCAACTTTAATTACACTAGCATGATTTTTGTCTTTATGATTAAATGTTGCTATTAAAAAGCTAGTATCTAAAATTGCAGCCATATTCATTCATCTCGCTGAAGAGTCCAACCACGAATCGGGTCTATTTCTTGGGATAGAATTTCTTCATCTCGTTCTGATAAATCTGCTTCGGCTTCACCTAACCCAGCTATTGCTAGTAGAAAAGATGAGCTATTACTTTGAGTATCTGGTTGATTCAATAAACTATTACCTTTAGCCTTAAAGTTAAGATATTCTATAAAGCTAGTTAGTTCAGGTAAAAGTTCAACTGGAAGTTCTTGGACAGCATCAATTAAGTTTTGACGATTATTCATAATTATTGTGATTTTTACCCTGCGATCGCAAAAGCCTTATAGGTTATAATTTACAAGTATCGACGCGAGAACAGAGATCCCCAAACCCCACCACTCCCCCCACCCAAAACAAATACCAAAACGATGATCCACAACGGCAAGAAGGGAGGTGTCCGTCAGGTGATTGGAGGTTAAAATTCAGGTTTAGAGAGTACAGCCAATGCCATTTGCCATTCACACGCCAACCTACAATATCGGCAAAGGCTTCCCAGATTTCCTTATTATAATCTCTGGTTCCGCCTAAACTTTGATAAATTTGTTTTTGGACGCTAAAACCAAAGCGTCCATTAGAGTATTTTAACCATAATTGGTCAATAATTCGCAAGTCCTCGCAAGGAAAATTATCAATATCTTCAAGTCTTAACTTACCTGCTTTTTCTCGGTTGGCTACTTTGAGCAACATCTTAGCAGTTTCTTCATCTGCTTCTTGCCATTTTTTAGCTGCTAGTAACTTATCGAGTTGGTAATAGTTACCTCCATTAGCTGAACTTAACTCCATAAAATCTCCCTGGTTGTTGTAATTCTTTTAATAAATCTTTTCCAGTAATAACCTCTTGAATGCTCACTCTCAAGAAGAAGAACGTTTTTTACTTCTAGGTAGAAGTTATAAAATGAGAATGTTAATTATAGTTCATTGTTTCCGAGAAAAAGACTCTATCATTAGAATTATATCTGCCAGAAAAGCGACTAAAAATGAAATTAAAGAGTATAGGGGATAAACAAATGGAACCAGAATATGATCTCTCAAAAATGAAAAAAAGACCTAATCCTTTTGCTAAACAGTTAAAACAACAAGTCACTATTCCCATCAGAATTGATGTGCTTGAATATTTTGAAACTATGGCTAAAGAACTAGGTATATCTTCTCAAGAATTAATTAATTTATATTTGCAAGATTGTGTTGCCAATAAGAGAAGAATATCTGTAAGTTAGGCTATAAGTTCATACAAATAGCGTCTAGCTTTTGATAGCTGTTATCTACAAATTTTATATTAAAACTCCCCTACCTGCGGGCGGGGAGTTATGGGTATGAGGTTTGAGATTAGTTATTGCTAACTACTTTTGCTTTAGCTTCTAGGTTTTCTAGGCGGCTTCTAAGTTCTTGATTTTCTTTTTTCAGCAGATCTAATTCTTCTCGCATTTGTTTAACTGCTTGGTCGGAACCTGCTTTTTTCTGTACGGTAGAAATGGCTTCTTCTGCCATGCGTCGCACTCGTCCATCGGGAGTTTGATCTGCTAGAGATTGCAATATTCCTATTGCTTTAATTGTCTCCATTTGTCCTAGTGCGATCGCAACTGAAACTTGAGTTAAAAAGAAGCTTTCTTTAGAAAATTCTTCTAGTTGCTCTAAAATCCATTCCACATTGTTAGGGGTTTGACCTGTAGAAATACTACCCAATGCGCGAATAGCTGAAAGTCGTAAGGATTGGGGGATACCTGGGGCGGTATACTCAAGAATTGTAGTTAGGGCAAGGTCAGAAGTTTTGAGTTGACTTAAACCTGCGATCGCACCTGTACGGACAACTTCATTCCAACCAGTTTTTTCCCTCAAAACATGGGTTAATATTTCAATAGTGTCATCTTGCCAATTTTTGAGATTAGCTGATACCATCCCGCCTAATGCTTTAGCAGCCATTGACTCAACGTAGTAACTAGCATCTCCATTTTGTACAATTTGTTTGAGAGCGTTGTAACTTTCCAGGGTTTTGATATTACTTAAAGCATCAACTACGGCTCTCCGCACTAAGGGATTTTCATCCTTCAAACCTATAACTAAACTATCAAAAACTTGATCTAGTTTGATTGAAGTTAGTAGTTTAGCAACTTCTACTCTCACGCCCCAAAATGAATCTTGCTGGAGTGATTCTGATAAGGCTTTTATTGCTTCTAATCCGCCTTTTTTTGCTATTGCTTCAGCAGCATAGAGGCGAGAAACGGGATCGGGGTCGTATTTAAGTTGGGCTTTTAGTTCTGGAAGTGGGTATTCTAAGGAGACAGTTTTTAAGGTATAATTACCAACGTCAAAGCTGACAAATTGTGGTTTTTCTTCTAAGGGGAAGTAAAAACTTTGTTCTCGCTGGTTGCTTCGTACTTTAAAAGTTTTGGCTTGAGTGTTTGACTCTTGCTGACTATAACCAAAGCCGATAGGTATTTTTAGATCAAATAGATCTTTGCTACCATTTGTATCTGCTTTTGCTTGAGTTTGGGTGACAGTTACTTTGGCGAGTTTACTATCTGCATCCCAGGAATAAGCTACTTGAAAATCTGGATGACCACCACGATAAACGTATTGATCGAATAAGAATAGCAAGTTGCGTCCGGTAGCTTTTTCAATTGCCCTTAATAAGTCAATTGTTTCTACTGTTTTATGGGCGTTATCCTGAACGAATGTATGAATTGCTTTCCAGAATAATTCATCACCTAACTCGGCGCGGATCATGTGATATACGCAAGCGCCTTTTTCGTAGAGGTGGCGATCGTATAATTCAATTGCTTCTCGATAAACGTGAGTAACAATTGGACGGCGATAGCGAGAAGCATCTTCTGCTAAATAACTACGTGCTTCATTTAGGATGTAGTACGCGGCATCATCTTTGCCATATTCTTGTTCTGTCCACATTACCTCAGAATAAGAAGCCATTCCTTCTTTTATCCAAGCGTGTGACCAGTGTTTAATTACTACTAAGTCGCCAAACCATTGATGGGCGAGTTCGTGAGCAACTAAGCTTTCTGTACCACGATTATCTAATGCTGCGCGTTCATCTAGTAAGCATCTATCTGTTAATAGAGTTGTGGAAGTATTTTCCATTCCCCCAAAGATGAAATCATCTACGCATACTTGAGCGTATTTGGGATAAGGATATTTATAGCCATATTTTTTGCTGAAAAATTCAATCATGCGGGGAGTTTTACCCATGCTGCGGCGGGCATCTTCCTCGCGAGTTTTTTCTACATAATAAGTGACGGGTTTGCCTTGCCACTCATCTTTAATTTCAGCAAAGTCACCCACTGCTAATGTCATTAAGTAAGTTGGGTGTACTTGTTGCTGTAACCAGTGGTAAATTTTCTCTTCACCAGTTTCTTCTGTATTAATTAATTCCCCATTAGAAACAGCGATGAATTTTTGAGGAACTTGCACTCTAATTTCTGAGGTTGCTAATTGTCCAGGGTAGTCGAAACAGGGGAACCAGAAGCGAGAGTCTTCATCTTCTCCTTGTGTCCAAACTTGAGTGGGTTTGTTGGGGTAGTTGTTATCTGGGAGGATGAAGTAGAGACCGCGTTGGGGTTTTTCTACAGAATAGGCGATCGCAATTTTGATAACTTTTCCAGCTTGAGTAGGTGTTTGCAGGTAAATGTGTAGCTGTTCGCCATCATAATCAAACGTTTGTACAGTTTCATCAACCTGGACTGACTCAATATTGAGATTGACAGCATCTAGCGTCAACTGGTTAATCCCACTACGCACGGGAGTTAAACTAATAGTGCAAGTCCCGTGAAAGCTTTGCTGAGGGATATTGAGGATTAAATCTAAGAAAATATGTTCTACTTGTCCAGGGCGATCTGGGTTGTAGTGGGGGTGTGCGCCTGGTAACTCAAAAGACTTGTGACCGTTGTTATCTGAATCAAACAGGGAATGAAACTTCATTATAGGGTAGATATTTTGTTAAGAGTAGAGGATAGTCTGAACCGATTGAAGAAAAAGCGATTCGCTATCTTTTCCAGATTAGCGTTAATTACTTATTACATCTGTGTTTATCTGTGTATGCGCTCCGCGCAGGCTTCGCCAACATCTGCGGTTAATTATCTAAAAAAAACTTACGCAGCGAAAGCCTAAAAGCTAGATCCTCTATAGGGTGTGTTTTCAAACTTTACTGGCTTCGTTTCTGTGGGTGAGATCCCCCTAAATCCCCCTTAAAAAGGGGGACTTTGATTTAATTCTCCCCCCTTTTTAAGGGGGGCTGGGGGGGATCTCTGCGTAAACCCTGTAAAATTTGACTAACTACTTAATAATCAGCTAATAGCGCATACTGCCAAGGAAAGCCATCTAGAATAGTGAAGATAAGCAGCTATCCGTTAACCAGTTTTCTTTCTTCATGGCATTCTCTTCTATTATTCGTGCCTTGGGGCGATCGCCTCTCACCAGTGAATTCCTCTCTAAGCTAGATCGCCAGCAATTTGTGCGATTAACAGGCGTTCCCCGCTTGCCTAAAGGACTTGTAGCGTCTGCGATGGCACAAACAGAGGAAAAAAATTTGTTTGTGGTGACGGCAACCCTAGAAGAAGCTGGACGTTGGGCAGCGCAATTAGAAGCTATGGGTTGGCAGACGGTACATTTTTACCCGACTTCGGAAGCGTCGCCTTATGAACCTTTCGATCCTGAGTCGGAGATGACTTGGGGACAAATGCAGGTGTTAGCGGATTTGGTCATCGGTCATGGGTCATCGGTGATTGGTAATGGAAATGGCGCTAAATCAGGTAAATGGGCGATTGTGGCAACTGAGCGATCGCTTCAGCCTCATTTGCCTCCTCCTGATGCTTTCAGCCCGTTCTGTTTGAGGCTTAACCAAGGGGAAACTTGGGAATTAGGCGTTTTTAGTCAAAAATTAGCGCAACTAGGCTACGATCGCGTTCCTCTGGTGGAAATGGAGGGGCAATGGAGTCGGCGCGGAGATATTATTGATGTGTTTCCGGTGTCGGCTGAACTTCCGGTACGTTTGGAATGGTTTGGCGATGAGTTGGATCAAATGCGGGAGTTTGATCCAGGTACTCAAAGATCTTTGGATCATATTAAGCATTTGCTTTTGACTCCGACTGATTTTCGTTCAATTGTTACAGAGGTTTTAAATAACACAAACTCCCAAGAGGTAATAGAGGAAGAAAGTGTTAGGAGGCTTTTAGGGAAAGCGTTTGAAAATGTTGCTTCCTTGTTGGATTATTTGCCTGAGAATACTTTAGTTGCTATTGATGAAGATGACCAGTGTCGCGCTCATAGCGATCGCTGGGTGGAACACGCGGAGGAACAGCTATCAGCTATCAGCACTCAGCAATCAGATTTACGCAGATTGCATCGTAGTTTTGATGAATCTATTGGGGAAATAACCGCTAAGTTTAAGCATCTTTATTTGTCGGAGTTGATTGATGAAAATAATGGGATTAATTTGGCTAGTCGTCCCCTGCCAACTACTCCCCATCAATTTGCTAAGATAGCAGACGTTTTGAGAAAGGAACGCGATCGCCGTTTCGGAGTTTGGATTGTTTCGGCGCAACCTTCTCGATCTGTATCACTATTACAAGAACATGACTGTCCGGCGCAGTTTGTTCCTAACCCTCGTGATTATCCTGCTATTGATAAGTTACAAATTCAACATACGCCTGTCGCTGTAAAATATTCCGGTTTGGCAGAATTAGAAGGATTTATTCTGCCTACTTTTAGATTAGTTGTAATTACAGATAAAGAATTTTTTGGGCAGCATTCTTTAGCAACTCCCAGTTATATTCGTAAGCGTCGCCGTGCTGCTTCTAAACAAGTTGATCCGAATAAGTTAGAAGCAGGTGATTATGTCGTTCACCGTAATCATGGGCTTGGTAAGTTTCTGAAGTTGGAAAGTTTGACGCTTAATTATGAAACTCGTGATTATTTAGTTATTCAATATGCTGATGGGTTATTGCGGGTAGCTGCGGATCAAGTTGGTTCTTTATCTCGATTTCGTCATACGGCTGATCAACCACCAGCACTTCATAAGATGTCTGGTAAAGCTTGGGAAAAAACTAAGGGTAAAGTCCGTAAGGCGATTAAGAAGTTAGCTGTTGATTTGTTGAATTTGTATGCCAAGCGATCGCAACAAACAGGTTATACTTACCCCCCTGATTCACCTTGGCAAGAGGAATTAGAAGATTCTTTTCCTTATCAACCAACGCCGGATCAGTTAAAGGCGACTCAAGATGTGAAACGGGATATGGAAAGCGATCGCCCAATGGATCGTTTAGTCTGTGGTGATGTTGGTTTTGGTAAAACTGAAGTTGCAATTCGCGCTATTTTTAAAGCTGTTACTGCTGGTAAACAAGTCGTATTTTTAGCACCAACTACTATTTTAACGCAGCAACATTACCATACTCTTAAAGAACGGTTTGCACCTTATCCTGTGAATGTTGGTTTACTTAACCGCTTCCGTTCTGCTGAAGAACGCCGTAATATTATCCAACGATTAGCAACTGGGGAATTAGATATAGTTGTTGGTACTCATCAGTTATTAAGTAAGGAAATTAAAGTAAAAGATTTAGGTTTGTTGGTAGTAGATGAAGAACAGAGATTTGGTGTTAACCAAAAAGAAAAGATTAAATCTTTAAAAACTCAGGTAGACGTACTTACTCTTAGTGCTACCCCTATTCCTCGTACTCTTTATATGTCATTATCGGGGATTCGGGAAATGAGTTTAATTACTACTCCACCCCCATCCCGTCGTCCGATCAAAACTCATCTTTCTTCCTTCGATCCTGAAGCAATTAGAACTGCAATTCGTCAAGAATTAGATCGTGGTGGACAGGTATTTTATGTTGTACCGCGAATAGAAGGAATTGAAGAAACTGGCGCTAAAGTGCGAGAAATGATCCCAGGATGCAGATTAGCGATCGCACATGGTCAAATGGATGAATCAGAATTAGAAGCAACAATGTTGGCTTTTAGTTCAGGAGAAGCAGATATTCTTCTTTGTACAACCATTATTGAATCTGGATTAGATATTCCCAGAGTTAACACAATTTTAATTGAAGATGCTCATAAATTTGGGTTATCTCAGTTATACCAATTGCGGGGGCGTGTGGGACGCGCAGGTATTCAAGCACACGCATGGTTATTTTATCCTAAACAAAGTAAATTAACTGATGCTGCAAGGCAACGTTTAAGAGCAATTCAAGAATTTACTCAGTTAGGTTCAGGTTATCAGTTAGCAACGCGAGATATGGAAATTCGCGGTGTTGGTAACTTATTAGGTGCGGAACAGTCGGGACAAATGGATGTGATTGGTTTCGATTTATATATGGAAATGTTGGAAGAATCTATCCGTGAAATTCGCGGACAGGAAATTCCTAAAGTTGACGATACGCAGATTGATTTACAACTTACTGCGTTAATTCCTGCTGACTACATCCAAGATTTAGAGCAAAAGATGAGTGCATATCGTGCTGTTGCTGCTGCTGATAGTAAAGAAGAGTTAAATAATATTGCAGCAGAATGGAGCGATCGTTATGGTGAAATTCCTAAAGCTGCTAAACAATTATTGTGTGTTATGGAACTAAAACAAGTTGCTAAAAAACTTGGTTTCAGTCGCATTAAACCGGAAGCAAAGCAACACATTGTTTTAGAAACACCAATGGAGGAACCTGCTTGGAATTTAATATCTGCTAACTTACCAGATCATCTGCGATCGCGTTTTGTTTACTCTAAAGGTAAGGTAACAATACGTGGTTTAGCAGTACTTAAAGCTGATAAACAGTTAGAAAGCTTAATTGATTGGTTAGGCAAAATGCAAGGTGCAATTCCAGAAGTAGCAATGGTGTAGAGGCGCTGGTGTAGAGACGCGAAATTTCGCGTCTCTACAATTTAATTAGAATTAGGATTTAATATGTTGACTACTGCTAAAGAACTATACACAAAAATTCTTATAACTTTGCCACCGATTGAGCGGTTACGTTTAGCAACTTTGATCCTCAACGATTTAGTTGAACACAATCAAGCTGTCGTTGATTATAGTGATACGTGGACAGAAGAAGATCAAGTTGATATCACAAACTTCTCATTACAGAGCGATTTTGATCGGTAATGGTTCACTCACCCGTCAATACCCTCCCACATTTCTGAGAGGGGTATAGTTTGTCCAGTTAAAGCCTCGTGTAAACCTTGCCGAATTCCTTCTATAACTATTTCTGTGGGTGTTTCATCTGTGTCTGTTTCGTCTTCTTCGGAAAGTAAAACAATAATACGAACGTGCTGTGTGGTAACTTCTAGCGATTTATCTAGT
>JBARVL010000583.1:0-9198 GCA_049646245.1 Crinalium sp.
ATAGTTTTAGGCGACAATGAAGGAATTGATTCTGCTTTACGTCGGTTCAAGCGCGAAGTGTCTAAAGCGGGAATTTTAGCAGACGTAAAGAAAAATCGGCACTTTGAAACTCCCATAGAGAAACGCAAACGCAAGGCGGTTGCAGCAAGACGCAAAAAACGTTTCCGTTAGAAGTATTTTTAAAAGAGGGCTTTGCGATCGCAGCAAAGCCCTCTTTATATAATCATTCAACAATTAGTACAGATCAAGGCATAGTTGATGATAAAAATTTGCCAGGTAAAAGAACCTTGAGTTTTACTCTCAAAAAAGCTGATTTTATAGCTCGAAAAGCACAAAATATTAAACAAACAAAAGTATTAACTCTATTGCATTAATTGATAAAATTTATGGTTTTATCTGCTATTGATTTAAATAAAAAAATAAATTTTCAAAAAATTCTAATATCAAAATCTCAGCAATAGAGAGCATTTGAGATTAAATCCCCTCATTTCCTTCTATACCCCTGAATAAACGCACCAAGAGATAGATAAATTAAAGACGTAAACCTAGTATTATTAACTGGAGGAACGTTGACAATACTGTTTTAGCAACAGCAATCTCAACTACCCCGACAACACTAAACTTACTCTGTGAAATTCCCTATGTCCTCTGAAGCTAGTTCAATTAAATCCGTTACCCTACTCACCATTATTGCTGAAACAGTACTAAAAGATCCAATTGTCAAGTTATTGAAAAACCATGAGGTAAGCGGTTATACCATTAATCAAGTCCAAGGTGAAGGTAGTCACGGTAGAAGATTAGGAGACATAGCAGGTTACAACACCAATATTGAAATTAAAACCCTTGTGTCACTAGAAGTATCTGATGCTATCCTTGAGTCTATAAAAGATTATCAAGGCAATCACGCCATACTCGCCTTCCGCCAGAATGTAGAAACTTTGGCTTAATTAATCTAGCTTTTAACACTTTTAAATGGTGTCTGGCATTCTACCCAGTCTCAATAACCTTTAGAAGAAACTAGATAAACGACAGTTGTAATGCAAAACAATCATAATTGAATTTGCTTTAAATACTGCACCAAACCCCGTCCTCAATCGAAGTAACGCCAAAAAAGTCGATAGGACGGGATAATTTATAGCGGAAAGTTTTATATTTAATTAAATTGAACTATTAAAAAAAGTCAACAATTAAACTGGATGTCAGCAATCAAAGGAACCACTAAACTGCTTGGGGTAATTGGTAGCCCTATAGAACATTCTCTCTCACCAGTAATGCACAATGCAGCAATTACTCATTTGGGGCTAGATTATGTCTACTTACCCTTTCCGATTAAACCAGAAGATTTAGAAATCGCGATCGCAGGTTTTGCTGCTATTAATTTAGTAGGCTTTAGTGTTACAATCCCCCACAAACAGGCAATTATACCTCTATTATCCGAAATTTCTCCCGTCGCGCAAGCAGTAGGAGCAGTTAATACTGTTTGGCGTAATCATAACGGTTGGAGTGGTACTAATACTGATGTTGAGGGTTTTATCGCACCCTTACGAGATTATGATCGTAATTGGCAAGAATCTGTAGCAGTAATCTTAGGTAACGGTGGTGCATCACGGGCAATAGTTGCAGGTTGCGCCCAATTGGGATTTAGTAAGGTTCAAGTTGTGGGCAGAAATCAGGATAAATTAAACCAATTTTTAGATAGTTTTACAAATTCACCCTTAGCTGTAAATCTTAGCGTTCATCAGTGGGAAGAATTACCAAATTTAATAGAGAAAGCAGATTTGTTAGTAAATACCACACCGATAGGAATGCACCCTGATGTTAATAATTCACCAGTAGATGCAGAGTTGATGGCAAAATTACCAACAGATGCGATCGCTTATGACATAATTTACACCCCAAAACCAACTCAGTTTTTAAAAGCGGCTCAAAGTTTTGGCGCTATTACTATTGATGGCTTAGAAATGCTAATTTACCAAGGCGCAGCCGCATTGAAAATTTGGTTAAATCAACCAATTCCTGTAGACATTATGCGTCAATCTCTGATATCAACATTAAAGTGAAACAGTATTGAGTAATACTGCTCGCTTAAGACTTGATCCCCCCTAACCCCCCTTAATAAGGGGGGAATATAGCCCCCCTTTTCAAGGGGGGTTGGGGGGATCTCCGCAGCCAGAAAATCGTTAACCGATCAGTATTGCAGTATCACTCCTCACTTGCTACCCATCGCCAGTTATAACGATTCCACTCATAAATCCCTTGAATCTCATATTCCACACCACTATCGAAACGAATCAAGCAATTAGTATACGATCGCATTCCATCCCAAGAAGCATCAGATTCACTAATATGTGTCTCGGATATCCCAACCACCCGACAAGGAAACCACTCTTGGCTATCAGGATTATTTTCTTGTACCCATTCCCATAATCTATTAGATAACTCAATGCGATCGCCTACTTTTAACCTAGCACCTCGCTCATTTTCTTTTATATAGGCTGCTATATGACTTTGATTAATCTGATTTAGCCATTGCATACCATAGCGATCGCGTATAAATTGTACCGCCCCAGAGTCGATGTTGTGCAGCCAATCATTTAATAATTGGATTTTCCAAGCACGTTTTAGCCTTTGTTGTTTTTTTACAAACTCCAAAAAAGCCTCACGTTCCTCAACCGTTAGTTGCTCTAAAGGATTAATACTATCAGTATCATCACTGCTTGGTAAATTACTTACAGGTTTACCAGTCAATTCCTCAAGCAAAACTTGCAACAGAATTTCCTTCTGCATCTCTGTTAAGCTGCAAAATAGCTCATCACACTGACTAAATGCTATTTGCAGCGCGGCTTCAATCTCAGCAGGAGTCATAGGGGGTAGAGATGATTATGTCCGCTTCGTGACTATTCATCTATTATGCTCCCAATTGATCCCAAACTAAAGAGCGATCGGCAACTGATCCGCTACTGCTTGCAGAAGTTCTACTTCATTATTACTCCAAGTCCGAGGTTTGCTGAAGTGTTCACACACAATCACCCCAACTTCTCCAGAAAGAAATTGAATAGTTACTGCTAAAATCGCCGTATAATTTAGTGATATTAAGTAATTTAAGCTGCTCACATCTAATTGCGAAGTTTGAGAAATATCATTTAACTCAATCCTACTTTGGTTAAGAATTAATTCCCCTAAAGATGCTTCCTCCATTAACACATTAGACTTAGCTATATTGGCAATTTCCTCATCAGCAGATTCCGCAATTAATTCAAAGTATGCCTGCTCAACATTGCCACGATATACCAAAAAACTACAGCGATGAGTTTGTAATAAATTGCGGAGAGTAATTAAAGTACTATTAATAATATTTTTGATCGCAGTTGAATTACGAATCTGCTTGGTTAAACTATCTAGAAGTTCTTGCTGTTTTTTTAATTGCTGACTCTTGGCTTCACTTTCTCGTAACATCTCCTGGGCTTGTTTACGGGTTGCTTGTTTTTCTAAACAAGCCATGATCGCATCTTCTAATTCACTAATTGTAAAAGGTTTAGTTAAATAATCATCTGCTCCCATATTCATGCCTTGTCTAATATCTGCTTTATCAGCTTTGGCACTCAGAAAAATAAATGGAATGATAGCAGTTTTAGCCGACTGACGTAGGGAGTTTAACACACCGTAACCGTCAAGTTCTGGCATCATAATGTCACAAATAATTAAATCCGGTAAATGCTCATGTGCTTGTTTTACACCAATAACACCGTTTTCCGCTCCCAGACATTCAAAATCTAAACAATCAAGAATCTCTAATATATCTTCCCGCAGAGGGGCTTCGTCCTCAATTACTAAAATCTTTTTCATTTACTTACACCCTAATATTGGCTTTTTATATATAAGTTTACATTATCAAGCTAAAAAAAATATGTCACAAGCTAGATTTACTTATTTTCATCATCTATTCTAACGCAGGCAACTTTAAATGGATACTTAACTAAAACTATCACTCTGAGAGTTATCACAATTAAAAGCATTGAATGTTATAATTACACCAATCATATTTACTTATCTATTTTTTATTTACCAGAAAACTTAAAATAGCCTTAAAATTTAATAGCGGTTTCTATTGAAGAAATTATGTATAATTTTATTTTACTATTTAATAATAAATCGTTTAAATTATGATCTGTTATTATAATTTTATAAGAAAGTAAATCTGAAAAAATATATATAAAACAAATTTAAGCTTCCCAAAGAATATTTTACCAGGGCAACTACACGATTACTTAAAAACCAGATGGATAACCAGTTTAAAGTCAGTAGGCTACAATATCTTAGCTGGAAACAGTTCAACGGTACTCTAAATATACAGTCAAGCTCAGGGCTGGAGTGGAGCTTATTATTTTCTCAGGGAAGTTTAAGCTGGGCAACTGGTGGAGTCCATCCTCATCGCCTTTGGCAGAGGTATCTGAGGCAACATTGTCCAGAAATTATTCCTGAGTTAATTGATTGGAAATCTCAAAACCAAAATAGCTCTACTTCCCCTAATCTTAACGTTCCGCAACCGGAAGTTCCACAAAGTTGCTGGCAGTATGAAGGGCTAAGTGCCTTAGTGATGCGCGATCGCATTACCAAAGAGCAATTTTCTGCTGTGATTACAGCAGCGATCGCAGAAGTATTATTTGATATCATCCAGCAAGCAGCGATCCAATCACTAACCTATTCGGAAAATTCACAATTTCTTCAAGATCTGAAAATAACTACAATTAATACAGATCAAGCATTTAAAGATGTCTTACAAGTTTGGGAATCATGGCGGAAATTGGGGTTTGCCAAAATATCACCTAACCTTGCACCTATAATCAAACGACCAACTGAATTAAAACAGCAAACTCCACCTGCTGTCTATCAAACCTTTGTCAGTCGGATTGATGGTCAGCATACACTGCGGGACTTAGCAACGCAAATGAAACAAGACTTAGTGCTGCTAACCCGTTCTTTAATTCCCTATATTCGCAAAGGCATCTTTGGGTTAGTTGAGGTAGCTGATTTGCCCGCGCTTACTACAACTAAACTAGAAAACACATCTTCGGTAAATCTTACACAAAAGCAACCAGTTAAGTCAACTCAAAAAGTTACAGCCACAAGTCCATTAATTGCTTGTGTAGATGATAGCCCTCAAACTTGTCAGATGATGGAACATATTTTGACTCAGGCAGGCTTTAGGTTTGTGAGTATCCAAGATTCAGTGCAAGCATTGCCAATACTACTACAACGCAAACCCGATTTAATTTTTTTAGATTTGATGATGCCAGTTGTCAACGGCTATGAAATTTGCTCTCAACTGCGACGAGTTGGGGTTTTTGTCAATACGCCCATGATAATTTTGACAGGCAACGATGGGCTGATAGATCGAGTACGTGCTAAGGTAGTTGGAGCATCAGATTTTTTACCAAAACCAGTCGATGCTCAAAAAATTCTGGCTGTTGTACGGAAATACTTTCCTGTAGGAGCAGTAGATTTATCTGCGTCTAAGATGCAATTGAGTTAGTATAGCAGAGAATATTATCAAATAATCAAACAGGATTTTAGCTGTAGAGCAAAATGTTAGTGTTTGGTTTATTAAAAATAGAGGGGTGCTGCTGATATGAATATTGTTTTAGTCGTAGAAGATTCCGCAACTGATTTAGAAGTTATTAGTTCATATTTAAAACAAGCAGGTTTATCTGTAATTGTTGCCAAAAATAGCCACGAGGCACAGGAAATAATAGATAAAAATCAACCAAATTTAATAATTTTGGATGTTATTCTACCAGATCAAAGCGGATTTGAACTTTGCCGAGAATTAAAAAATAATCCGACTACAAACAAAATTCCTGTAGTAATTTCTTCATCAAAAAATACTGAAGTTGACAAACTGTGGGGAAATATGTTAGGGGCTGATGCTTACATTACCAAGCCAGTAAATCAAGTAGAATTGATTGAAACAATCCAAACACTAATGGTTTGAGGTTGACTATAATAAATAAGTATGTGGGTGAAATTAAACGTTACCTGCGCTCTCCTGGGACTGGTAACTGGTGACTTTTGAAAATCATTAGACGTTTATTTATGCCCACCTACTTAATATATTACCATTCTGTTAGTTGGAAGCGTGGTTTAAATTAATTTACTTAAAATTGGCATAGCTAATGTTTGCTACTAATACGCAATCCAGTGATTATTCGCATTCTGAAAAAAAGTTTATCAGCTTTAAACTAGGTTTAAAAGATATAGCTTTACTACCTCTAGAGTGTATTGCTGAACTTTTTCAAGTTTCCATAGGAGATATTTTGCCTGTTCCTGAAACTCCCAATTGTGTGTTAGGAATTTATAACTGGCGAGAAGAAATTTTATGGTTATTAGATATCAACGTCCTCACAGGTTTTCCTGGGATTACACAGCAAGAATCATTACTAACTATAATGGCAATGGTGGTGCAAGTAGAAGGTAAATTTTTAGGATTATTAGTACCGCAAGTAAAGGATATTGAGGTGCTGGATCTGCAAAATATGAAAATCCCCGATCGCCAATTATTTAAGGAGGAGTTAATGCCCTTTTTGCAAGGTTACTTGATCGGTAAGGATAATGAAATCTTGAGAATTTTGAATCCTGAAGCGATCAGCCAAGTGAATTTGTGGAGTCAGAAATAAAAATTAAGTTGCATAAATTTAACATCATTTTTTTCTAAATTATCAAGGGATCTACAATGACAATTTTTAACGAAGTTAATCAAAAACTTGAAAATAATAAATTGGCGCAAGCTAATAATACCGATCAAAGCTTGCTCAATAATGGCAATGCACAGAAAGTGCAAACGGCTGTTAACCAGTTGAAAGAAGAATTAGAAGGAGATGGATGGCTGACAAAACACAACCTCAGCGATCAGTTTGAGGAAGTTGAAAACTTTATTGAAACAGTACCAAAGGAATTTAAAGATAATTTGATAGCTGCTAGTCAACGACAATTATTAAATCAGCGTCAACAGGTAAAAGCGATCGCATCTCAATTGCAATCTTGCTCCTCTTTAGAGCAACTGCTGAATGTGACTGTAGCGCAAGTTAGGGAAATATTGCAATGCGATCGCACTCTCATCTATCGCTTTAGTGCAGCAGGTGAAAAAGGTACTGTAGTCGCCGAGTCACTTCAACGCGGTTGGACACCTGCGTTAAATGAAAACTTACCAACGCTGACATTTGGATTAGATCAACCTGAAGAATATCTGCAAGGTGAAGTTGTTGTTACAGATATTAATCACGCTACAATTACCCCTTATCAGCGACAACTACTAGAAAAATTTCAAGTTCAAGCTAGTGTTACTGTCCCAATTGTAGTTAATTCCCAAATCTGGGGATTATTAATTGTACACCATTGCGCGGAAGCACGTCAATGGCAAGAAACAGAAATTAGCTTAATCGATCAAATAAGTAATCAATTAACTATTGCCCTACAACAAATTGAATTCCGCTCACAAATTCAGCAACAAATAGAGCAAGAAAGAGCGGTTGGTAAAGTCATTGATAAAATTCGCTCCTATTTAGATCAAGATGCAATTTTTAAAACCATAACTCAAGAAATTCGTAACTTACTAAAAGTTGACCGCGTAGCAGTTTATCAATTTGCGCCTGACTGGAGTGGCGAATTTATTTTTGAGTCTGTAGGCGGTAATTGGACAAAATTAGTCGGTCAAGGAATAAAAACAGTTTGGGCGGATACCCATCTCCAAGAAACCAAAGGCGGTCGCTATCGCTATCACGAAACTTTTGTAGTTAATGATGTCTACAAAGCTGGTCATTCACCCTGCCATGTAGATATTTTAGAGCAATTTGAAGTCAAAGCTTATGTCATAGTTCCGATTTTTGTTGGGGAACAGCTTTGGGGTTTATTAGGTGTCTATCAAAATTCTGGAAGTCGCAATTGGCAACAATCAGAAGTAAAATGGTTGAATCAAATTGCTGGGCAATTGTGGGTAGCTCTCAAACAATCTGAGAACTTAAAGCAGATGCAAGCGCAATCTGAGCAACTTCAAACACAGTCAGCGAAATTATCAGAAGCATCAGAACGCGATCGCACTTTAACTAAAGTAATTAATCGCATTCGCCAAACCTTTGACTTAGATACCATCTTTAAAACTACCACTCTAGAAGTGAGGAATTTAATCAAAGTAGATCGGGTAGCAATTTATAAATTCCGTCCCGACTATTTTGGAGACTTTATTGCGGAATCAGAAGCACCAGGAGAACCGAAACTGGCTGGATTAGATCGTTTGATAGCTTGGGAAGACCCGTATTTAAATGAGCATCAAGGTGGTAGATTCCGCAACAATGAAGTGTTAGTAGTAGATGATGTCTACAATGGCGGTTTGACAGATTGCCATGTAGAAGCATTAGAGTGGTTTCACGTTAAAGCCTGTGTGGTAGTAGCAATCTTTAAAGGGAAAGAATTGTGGGGATTACTATCTGCCTTCCAAAATAAAGAAACCCGCCATTGGGAAGAGTATGAAGTAGAGTTAATGCTACAAGTAGCTGCTCAAATTGGGGTAGCAATTCAACAAGCGGAATATTTGCAGCAATTACAAGCACAGTCAGCGAAATTAGCCGAAGCATCAGAACGCGATCGCACTCTGACAAAAGTAATTAATCGCATTCGCCAAACATTTGACTTAGACACCATCTTTAAAACTACCACTCTAGAAGTGAGGAATTTAATCAAAGTAGATCGGGTAGCAATATATAAATTCCGTCCCGACTATTTTGGAGACTTTATTGCGGAATCAGAAGCACCAGGAGAACCGAAACTGGCTGGATTAGATCGCCTAATAGCGTGGGAAGACCCGTATTTAAACGAGCATCAAGGTGGTAGATTCCGCAACAATGAAGTGTTAGTAGTAGATGATGTCTACAATGGCGGCTTGACAGATTGCCATGTAGAAGCATTAGAAAACTTCCATGTAAAAGCGTGTGTAGTAGTAGCAATATTTAAAGGGAAAGAATTGTGGGGATTACTATCTGCCTTCCAGAATAAAGAAACCCGCCATTGGGAAGAGTACGAAGTAGAGTTAATGCTACAAGTAGCTGCTCAAATTGGGGTAGCAATTCAACAGTCGGAGTATTTGCAGCAGCTACAAGCGCAGTCAGCGAAATTAGCAGAATCATCAGAACGCGATCGCACTCTGAC
>JBARVL010000584.1:0-2141 GCA_049646245.1 Crinalium sp.
TTGAAGAAGATGACGATGCTTTTAAATCATTAAAAGTAGTGTTGGAAGGTAATATTACAGCAAGACCTCAGAATGTAGTAGTTTATGCTACTTCTAATCGCAGACATTTAATTAGAGAGTTTTTTGAAGATAGACCCCGCCCCAGTGATGCTGATGAGGTAAATTCTTGGGATACTGTACAGGAGAAGCTTTCTTTTAGCGATCGCTTTGGTCTTACCTTAACCTTTGAGCCTGCCAATCAAAATACCTACTTAGATATTATCCGGCATCTAGCACAACAAGCTCAAATCCCAATTAGTCAGGAAGATTTAGAATATCGTGCTTTACAATGGGCGACTCGCCATAACGGTCGATCTGGGCGCACAGCTAGACAATTTATTGATTTCCTGAATGCGGAACTGAAAATTCCTGATTCCTCTCCTAACTAGATTTAATTAAGTTATTTAGCAATGTCGTTTACCTATACTCGGACTATTTACTTTCAAGATACCGATGCCGCAGGTGTAGTTTATTTTGCTAATGTATTAGCAATATGCCATGAAGGTTATGAAGAATCTTTAGCAGCATCAAGTATTAATTTGAAGTTATTTTTTAGTAACCAAGATGTTGCTATACCAATCGTTCACGCTAGTATTGATTTTATCAAGCCATTATTTTGTGGGGATAAAACTTTAATTAATTTGTCGCCTAAATATTTGACTGAGCATAGCTTTGAAATTGCCTACAAAATTATTTTAGCTCAAACAGAAAAATTATTAGCTACAGCAATAACTAAGCACGTCTGCATAGATAAACTCAGTAGAAGTCGGAAAGAATTCCCAGAAGAAATTAGCCAATGGCTCAATCAGTGGAGTGATGCAGTTGCCAAGCAATAGCGATTTTTTCTAGTTGTTTACGGTTAATTTTACCTTGTTGATTGCGAGGTAATTTATCAACTGCTATCCAATATTTAGGCTGTTTAAATTTGCTAATTTTGTTAGTAATTAAATTTTGCAGAATATCGTTAGAAACTTCTAAGTTAATGGGAACATAAACGGCGGTGACAACTTGCCCCCAATGTTTATCAGGTAAGCCAAGCACAGCAATATCTTTAACTAACTTAGTAGCTAAAATTGATGCTTCTACTTCAGTTGGGAAGACATTTTCACCTCCACTAATAATTTTGTTACTATTGCGATCAATAATATTTAAATAACCATTACCATCAATAAATCCTAAATCATCTACCGAAAAATTGTACTGGTTTTTAAATAATTTGGGATAATAACCTAGTGCTAAGGAATTAGATTTGATAGTGATAATGCCCGTTTGATTATTATTTAATATTTCCCCTTGTTCGTTACAAATTTTGATGTCGGCATGGGGTAAAATCTGACCGCAATTATTAATCCCATTTAGAAAAGCTTCTGGTTTGAGGGTAGCAATTTGTGAAGCTGTTTCTGTCATACCATAAGTAGGTGCTAACCTGATATTGTGAGATCTTGCTGTTTCTAAAAGTTCTAGCCAAGCTGGTGCGCCTCCTAATAGTACTGTATGAAAATTAGATAACCATGTAGGGGAATAATTTAATAGCCGTTGTAGTTGCGTTGGTACTAAGGAGAGGAAAAATTCTGCGGGATTGATGTTATTAATAAGATTAATTTTGGGGGATGGGGAGTAATTAGAAAACCCCACCCCCTGCCCCTCCCCGTCAACGGGGAGGGGTGTTAGAGTTGTTTCGAGGGTTTTGAAGGGTAAAATTACTAATTGACCGTTAGTGGTGAGCGATCGCATCAATTGCATTAAACCGCTAACATGATACAACGGTAATATGCAAAATGAATTAACTTTATCTATAGCAAAATATTTTGTAAAACCTTGCACGGATGCCATTAATGTTTGCCATGTATGGATAGCAAATTTAATTTCACCTGATGAACCCCCTGTTGGAATCATAATTAATCCTGAGTGGGAGGTATTTAATACAGATTTTGGCGTGTGGGTGTGTGGAAAAGTAAAGTTTAATTCTCCCCAAATTATGTCTGGTTGAACTAAATTAAAAACTTGCTCCCATTCAGCTTTTACCCAATTAGGATTACATAAAAAAACCGGACAATTAGCTGTAGTTGCAGCGATAAAACCAGCTATAAATTTAATGGGGT
>JBARVL010000585.1:0-1680 GCA_049646245.1 Crinalium sp.
AGCTATTAGCGTCATCAAAATTGTTGAAGTTGATAAAAATATTTTGCTCATGGCACCCTCTATTGACAGCGAGATTAGATAGAAGTGAGGTTCAAGTAGGTGAACTGCATAAGTTCATGTATGAACTACCTACGGACTCCGCATTCGCTACGTCCGAGGTTTCTTACGCTTCAACTGCTGAACTTGTCTAAAGCCTCCACAATGTGTGGTTTTAGATAGAGGTTCGGCATCTGCGTTTTTATGGACGCTAGTTCCTAACGCCCAGTTGAGCATAACTTGTGCTGCTGCAACATCTCTATCGCATTTACACTGACATTGACTGCAATTATGCACTCGTTCGGATAACTCTTTTTTCTTTTTATTACCACATTTAGGGCAAGTTTGAGAGGGCGCAATTGATAGGGGTACATCCACAAATACCCCATTACATTCACTCAATTTATATTTGATTAGTGAAGTTATATTGCTAATCCCAACATCCAACAAAGACCGATTTAATCCAGTCTTTTGTTGCTTTCTCTTACCACCTTTTTTGGCTTTACGAGTCATCCCTTTGACGTTCAGTTTCTCTGTCGCTACCAGGCTATTACGGCTTACTATCTGTGCAGCGACTTTGTGTTGCCAATCTTCTCTTTGATTGGCTACTTTGTTCTGGAGTTTACTGATCTTTTTTCTGTTCTTTCTCCAACGTAAAGACGCTTTAATTTTTTTCTTGAAATTAGGCGCACGTTTACGGCGTAATTTCTTAGATGCTTGCTTGATTTTTTCTTGAGTGTTACCTAAGAATCTAGGATTGTCAATTATTGTTTCATCACTACAAGCAATTGCGTGATACGTGCCAAAATCTAACCCAACAGCACCAGAACCCGTTTGTCGAACTGGTTCACAATTAACTGTGATTGAAGCATACCATTTCCCCTGTTTCCAGATAATAGTTAAAGTTGTAGGATTACCCCAAGTTCTGGCTTTACCTCTCATCTGAATTTGTCCTAAGTTGGACAATTCCAGATAACCATTAACACCAGTGCTGTGTGCCTTCCAGCCACTTATTGCGGGATAAGTCCAACCACGATAATCACGTGCGGACTTGAATTTAGGATATCCGCCTACGCCTTTAATAAATCTTTGATAGGCAAAATCAACTCTTTTTACTGTTGCTTGTAAAGCTTGACTTCCTAGTTCTTTATATTCAGTCCAACACTCCTTAAATTCTGGTAAAAGATTTTGTTGGTCGTAGTAACTAACAGAGCGACAAAAACGCTTATATTCTGTCTTTTTTTGATAAAGACAGGCATTGTATAAATCTTTGTGAAGTCGTCGCCAATAGTGCAATTTGACTTCTTGGGACTTGTTTGGATATAAGCGAAAAGTTGCTCTGCGTGTTACTATCATAAATGTTATTATAGCATTCAAGCACTATTTGTTTACCCCAATAAGCGATTTTTTCTTATTAAGAATTGCCGCAAGAAGTACATCTTGCCCTCACTTTCATCCCCAAGTGCAACGTAGTGGAACCTGGGGACTTCCCGTGAGGAAGAGTTAAATATCTTGTCAAGATTAAGTTATCCGTCTTAATAAAAATTTAGCAATTTTCTTTTCAAAGGGTTTAGGCGACAGGAAACGTAACAACAACTGACGTACCGCCCAACTACCCATAGATGCAGACGTAAAACGTAATAG
>JBARVL010000586.1:0-3439 GCA_049646245.1 Crinalium sp.
GGTAGCGTGAATGTTTTGCCTTCACTACTTGTCCCAATTATGTTGCTTGGTTATCACAACTAATTGAGGTTCTTATGACTGATATTACTTTACCACAAAATCCTGTCTCGGATTCATCTCACCACCACACTGTACTCAGTGTGGTGGGAGTCCTCTCGCGGTTGAAAGATAGATTTTGGCATCCTATGCCCACGATAACCTTCCTGATTAAGAATTAGCTGTGAACTACCTACGCTCCCCTGACGGGTGAGCGTAGGCTTCCTGCCCAACAGAAAGCACAGTCGTTGATTTCTTGCGTCCTCCACGACTGCGACTTACATCTGCGTTCTAAAAAAAAAGACAATTTTTGCAAGAATTTTAATAACTAAGCTGTGCTGCTATGCTGTAAAGGCGAGTATAAGCAGGATGTAGAGATATAACGCCCTGAAATCCTCAAACGTTTTTACATAGTTGGGCATCGATCATGGCAAATCACGCTCTTTTAGCCATTGGTATTAATCGCTATGAGTTTTTCCCACCTCTGAATTATGCAGACGCCGATGCACAGGCAGTGCGCGAGTTTCTAGTGGAGTCAACGGGTTGGGTAGCGGATCGATGTTTGTTGTTAAGCGATACTTCGACACCGATAGAGCAAAAGTTAACTTACCCTACTCGTGAAAATATCATGGGCTGGCTGTCGAATTGGTGTCAAGACAATTTGCAACCAGGGGATTTCCTATGGCTGTTTTTTAGTGGCTATGGTGTTAGTACAGGCTCAGAAGATTACTTGATGCCGATTGATGGCAACCCGGCTGATGTTGTTAATACAGGGATCTCAGTGCGATCGCTGTTACATTTTGTAAAACAGCAAGTAGGTCAAAATGCTTTGCTATTGCTGGATATAAACCGCAGCCAAGGTGTACAAGCAGGTGCTAAGGTTGGCGATCAAACACTTGCGGTAGCACGTGAATTAGGCATCCCGACTTTTTTATCTTGTCAGGGCGATCAATTTTCTTATGAAGCAACAACTTTAAGACAGGGATTATTTACTGTTGCTCTTTTAGAAGCGTTACGTTATGACCCAGCTATAACTTTAGAAAGTTTAGATCAATACCTGCGCGATCGCACACAGGAGTTAAGTAGACACCACTTGCGACCGATTCAAACACCTGTCAGTGCTTACAACAGCGAACTTAGCAAAATGCTAATTTTGCCTCAGTCGGACACGGCTGAAGATTTAACAGCAGACAATAAAGAAATACATATATTAACAACTGCATACGTTATTAATACTGATGCTGTAAATAGTGAGGATACTAATGAACTAACAGCTACACAAGTCGTTACACCGGAAGATGTTTCAGTAGCTGCAACAACTACAACGCAGCCAGAAGTAGGGGCGCTGGTTCCTTACAAAGAGGAAAAATCGGACGAAGAAACACAGATTCCTTGGTGGCAACAATTACTATTGTGGGGTACTGGTACAACGCTGGTAATAAGTATGATTGCTGGCGTGATTCTGAGGGTTTTTAACGATCAGCAAATAGCCCAAACAGCAGATACTACTCCTAACTCAGCTTCGGTGGCAGGGGTGTCTGAGACATCATCTAACCCTAAAATAACGAAACTTGATGCCAACACAACTAATCAAGCTTCAGCAAAGCGTCTACAGGCAAATAAAGCGATATTAGCTCAAGCTAAACGCCTAATTAAAAGTAATCAAGCTTCTAGCTTTAGTAATGCGATCGCACTTGCCCAAAAAATTGTACCAGGCGATCCTTTATATGAACAAGCAACGGCAAATATTAATCTTTGGAGTCGGGAAATTTTAGATTTAGCCTCTGCCCGCGCCCAACAGGGTAATTATGCTGGTGCGATCGCGGCTGCTCAATTAATAGAGCCAAATCTACCAGTTTATGCTGAGTCTCAAAGTGCGATCGCTAATTGGCAACAACTCGCAGAACAGCAGAGAACGAATAAAATTATCTTACAGGCTGCTAAGAAATTAATTGTTCCAGGGCAAGCTTCTTCTTATAACCGCGCGGTTACGGCTGCTGCTCAAATTCCACCAAATCAGCCAGTTTATGCCCAAGCTCAAGAGTCAATTAAACAATGGAGCCAGCAAATTTATCTAATGGCTCAGTCTAGGGCATTAGAAGGAGAGTTGCAAAGTGCCATTGCTACAGCAACTTTAGTTCCCCAAAATACACCTACTTACTCAAAGGCTCAAAAAGCGATCGCACTTTGGCAGCAGAGGCAATAAATTAGGAGATTATATCAAATCTGGTTGTCTTGGAATTATATATTTTTTTTTAACGCAAAGGTCGCAAAGGTAAGCGCAAAGGATCGCAAAGTTTTTTAAGCGTAGATGTGAGCAGATAAACGCAGCCGACAGCCTTGCAGCGCGCTTGCGCTATCGCAGATGTTAACCAATATTTTATCGTTGTCAATCGCTTTTTTTCGGTTGCTATAAATCTAAATATTAAAGCAAGAAAAATTTATGTACGATCACTTAAATTATCATAAAAAATAGCAAAATTTAATATAATTATTCCTTGTGTTGATTATGCAGTTTAATTTCCTGGCGGACGCTCATCAAAATTTTGCCTAACTGATTTTGTCCTGTTTTATCCGAACCGCAGCCCCAAAAGTAATCTTTGGGGGAATCTTCTACAATTATCTCATCTTCGGTAGAAAGAAGAATTGCTTGGATATCTAGATGAGTTAAAAACTTTTGCAGGACAGCTTGACGCATGATTTGAGGTTTTATTTGTTCCCAGTCGGAGCGGGTTTTCCTGGTGCGATCGCGTCCTAATGATGCTGCTATCTCTGGAGTCTTGGCAACTCGAATTACTGAAATTAAATCTTGATTCTCTGTCCCTACAAACTTTTGAGATTGATAGTAATGTTCTACTGTAGACCAATCTTGACCATCTAAATAAATTGGATGGGGAGAAAAGTTAGAAAAACAACCGTAAGGAGCATCAACTTTGTAAAAATAAATAGTCATATTTAAAAACAGTTGGTTATCAGACCGAACATCCCACGATCATCTAGGGAATACTTCTGCAAGTCTCCCCAATACTCACTTTTACCATGCCCTACTAAAATAAACATCTGCGTTTATCTGAGTTTATCTGCGGTTAAAACATCTTTAAATCACTTTTCGGATAAACTCTAAGTAATTGTAGGCAAAAAAATACTCTAAAAATCTAGATCGTGGCACAGCATCAAGGATGGCAACAAAAGAATTTGAGCAGACTAACTTCGGTTGGCAGCTACAGCAGCTACAACGGCAGCTAGGAGAATGGGTAGAACTACAATTTAGTAAACGCAATCTGGAAGATTGGTCATTACCTGACTGGTTGAAGAATTTATCTTTACCAGATTGGCTACTAAAAGCTATATTTTGGGGAATAGTGGCATTTCTACTGATTTGGATTAGTTGGCAGTTGTGGCG
>JBARVL010000587.1:0-2357 GCA_049646245.1 Crinalium sp.
ATGTAAAACAGACCGAATTTCATCCCTGCGTATTCAGTCTGATAACCAGCAACCAGTTCTTCTTCTGCTTCAGGAAGGTCAAAGGGAAGTCGTTCACATTCTGCTAGGGCTGCAATCCAAAAGATCAGGAAACCAATAGGTTGCCGCCACACATTCCAGCTAAGAATGCCGTAACTTGCTTGCTGATTAACGATATCAAGGGTGCTGAGGCTGTTAGACATCATTACAACCGCCAACACTGATAGCGCCAAGGGAATCTCATAACTAATAGACTGCGCTGCTGCTCTAAGTCCTCCTATCAAGGAGTATTTGTTATTAGAAGCATAACCAGACATCAGCAAGCCAATTGGCGCAATACTAGACAGGGCAATCCACAAGAAAATCCCGACGTTTAAATCTGTAATTACCAAGTTCTGTCCAAAAGGAACAATTAAGAAGGACAAGAACACAGGGATAACGACGAGAATTGGTCCCAAGGTAAATAGCCAAGGGTCAGACTTTGCTGGAACAATATCTTCTTTAAATACCAGCTTGAGACCATCGGCGACTGGCTGTAAAACACCCAAGGGTCCTGCAAATTCTGGTCCTATGCGCTGTTGGGCAGCAGCAGAAATTTTTCGCTCTAGCCAAACGACTACCAAAACGCCAACTGTGGCACCAATAATCATCAGAAACATTGGCAGGGGCATCCAAATGGCTTTGGCAGCACCAGCAGGGATGCCCAAATCCATCAAAGATTTGATAAAAGTTCCTTGTAGGTCAATGCCTGGGTTCATTTTTCCCGCTTCTTCGTAATTAAGTTAGGCGATTCGAGACTGCTTGTCTTGAATCAGTCTATCTGGATCTATTGTGAAGTTTTTTTTACACTTTCAAAGTTTAGTATATCGCTGTCCGGTATCTTGGCAGTGGGGGTGATGAGAAATTGTACTTATGATTGAGATAGGGTTAGCTAGGTGCGATCGCACTTCGGGTAAAGTGCTATAAAAATAAGGTTGCGCTCCAACTGATGGTAGGCTGATTACTTGGAATTATCAAGCTCAAGAATTGCAACTGAAATCAAGTAATGGCTATTCCTCCAGAAATCAGCACTGTAATTGATAGATTGAACCAGGAATTAAATGCAACAGAGCAAGCAGCAACAACTGGGCTAAATATAATTAGACCTCTACTATCCAGGTTTCCTGAAAACTATATATTGGTACAGTTTTTTGCCTACTTCAACACAGCTTTATTTTTTGTAGTAGACTCGCGCCGTCGTCTTGAGTTAACTGTGGAAATGATATCAAGAGCGGATGTTACAACAGAAGAAATTCAAGAGGCGGGTGAAGATGTAGGAGCCTTACTAGGTAGAGTTCTGGAAGTTAAAATAAATTCTAATAGGCTGAAAAATCGTTTGGAAAAGTGGCAATGACGCAACCGGAATTAACTCAACAGCAACTAGCGGAACTGGCAGAAATGCTGGAACTTGCCAAAGCTACTGAACAAAAAGCTAGAGAACTGAATGAAATGGCGATCGCTTTTGAGTCAAAATGGAAAAATCGCCTGGAAAGTAAACAAATTAAAAACAGTACAGTTTAGTTAAGTGCATCAACACTCTTTGCATCTTCCTGAAGGCTGATAGTAGAATTTCCTTACCGTATTCATAAAATTCTTACACTAGATAGACGGCATTTTAGTTTAATCAAACCTGAAAAAATGCCTTATTTTGAGCTTCTGCCATAAAAAAATGCGAAGTTTTGTCAAGCAAAGGGCGATCGCACTTGATGTCAAAATGCCATAATCGCAGTAAGTAACAGTGTTTACCCTCAGAGCCTTACTCCTCGCTAGTAATTAATGGAGGGAATTGTAATGCAAGTCCAGACTGAAAAACGCTACTACACTCCCGAAGAATACCTAACCCTAGAAGAAACCGCAGAATACAAAAGCGAATATCGTGACGGAGAAATAGTACCTATGACAGGCGGTACAACGAACCACAATGTAATTGCGGGAAACTTTTACAAAAGATTTCCATTGAGGGTTCAAGGGCAATCTTATAAAACATTTATTGCTGACGTGCGCTTGTGGATACCATTATATCGGCACTACGTCTATCCAGATGTGATGGTAATTCAGGGAAAGCCAGCGTATCAAGGAACTGGTACAACCACTGTCACGAATCCTCTGCTAATTGTCGAAGTATTGTCAAAATCAACCAAAAATTACGATAAAGGTGAGAAGTTTGATGGTTATCGGTCAATCCCTGAATTTAGGGAATATATCTTAATTGACCAATATAAATATCATGTTGAACAGTACGCTAAAACTTCTGAAACTCAGTGGCTTTTTACTGAGTATGACTCAGAAAATGTTGTTTT
>JBARVL010000588.1:0-4149 GCA_049646245.1 Crinalium sp.
AACTCCGCCGCCAAACCTAAACCATCACAAGAATTAAATAACGCTATTTGCAAACCTTGGTTAACCGCCGTTTGTAAACCATAGCGTAATTCATCTAAAGTTAAACTATCAGTTTGGTTGAGAAAAATCCTTCCTGAATTACCTTCAGTTTGGCTATGCCCAGAAAAGAATAAAATATCCCAACCCTGCTTATCCCACAAATAATCATTTAATTCTTGCCTTGACGGTTCCACTAAGAAAACTGTTGATGCCGAACTACAATATTGTTTTAATAGCTTTTCATCTTCAGCAACTTGTATGCCTTCACTATTACCCAGAATAATTAAAATTCTGACATTGGGACGATAACTTTTTTTCGTCCGTTGAGCAGTTAATCCACTTAAAGCTACTTCCGCATCAGGATGATTTTGACAGACATCCCAAAGATACCAAGGAAGTTTACGAACTTCAGGGTCTTCAGATCTAATTATAACTCGTACTGGTTCATTTGGTATTAACTGACTTAAGCATTTTTCTTTAATAGCCCTAAATTCCTCCGATTGTAACCATTCATAAAAATCTTGCGATAAAACTTTAGCATCTGACTGGCATTGTTCCTTGAGGGAATTTAGTTGAACATTTCTCACACCTTTTTTAATTTTAATCCGAGAATTGCCATCTAAGCTGCGGTAGCTGTTACACCAAGATTGATAAGATTTGATTAATAAAGGTGCTGGTGGTAAACTTCCCCGTTCTTCTATTAATAAGCTTTGACAGTCGTTAATTTCAACAGTTACCTGAAAACCTATTGTTAAACTTCCATCTAATCTTAAAATAATTAATTTATTCATGTTTCGTAATAAGAAATAGCAATGATAAATCGAGCAAGAAAATATTTATTACATCTGTGTTAATCTGTGTGCATCTGTGGATATCTGTGGTTAATTATCCCACATTATCTATTATCAAATATCGTTGGGTTGCGCTTCGCTTAACCCAACCTACTATCTACCTTTGCGCCCTTTGCGCTACCTTTGCGCCCTTGGCGTTAAAATAAACCCATTACTTATCCAACACAAAATCCTGCCGAACATTCACCCCCTCATAACCAACAATAACACTAAACTTTTCTCCCAATTCAGCACTCAATTCTAATTGAATCCAATTATCTCCTGAGCGAGAAATTGCTTGCTCTAAAACTTCTCCCGACTCATCGCTGACAATTAATTTTATCCCCTCAACTAAACTTAAATTCTCTGTTGGGTACAATTGAATTAAAACCTCTACCTCCTGATTAAATTGTGAAGTAAGCTTGACAACCAAAGCCACTGATAAATCATCAACCAGCATTCCTAAATTGATTTTTTTCCCTCTAGTGACACTTACTTGTTTTTTAAAAGCTACCCCTAATTGCAAAGGATTTAAAAGTTGATCTATAGTCTCCCAACCTGTAGAAATTATCCCCTCAAACCATTTACCTAAATTTACCAGTTCAGATTCTTTACTGGGTGTAACTGCTTCATTGGTTTTGGGTTCTGATTCGCTAAGATATATCAATAATTCTTCCACAGATTGCAAATCATTTAAAGATATTTCCGCAGTAGCATTTGATGTAAATCCTAAAATATTAGCTGATTTCAAATCTTCGCTTAACTGCACAGCAACATAGGCAATTCTATCTAATAATACTTCTGTGGGAATTTCTAGATTAGTGGCATTTGGTAAAACCGGACGGCATTCAATTCTACCTATATCAGTCAGATTTAAGTCAGCGATATTCATTAATTTTACCATGACTGGATTCTGACTATCGCTGTGAATTCTATCGGTATTAAATCCCAAACAACGTAAGTAATGCTCGACCGCGTATACTGCTAAGGTATTGAGATAAACTTGTTTTTTCTTGATGGGATTTGATAAGCCATTACTAATTTCTTGAGCTAAAGAATGCGCGGTAAATGATAAGGGGATTGTTACGCTGTCAGTTGCAGATTGACTATTCATTGTTAATACTTCCATGATTGATGCTGAGAGAATTAAGTTTTGTGGAGATGTTGGTTAATTAGTTACATCTATAAGTATTTCTGTATATCAGGCAGAACTTTACGCAAACTGCGCTGGTAAAAACTGGATACGGTTGATAAGGAAATATCTAATTCTGTGGAAATTTCTTGCCAGGTTTTTCCTGCTAAGACTTTTAACAGGATCATTTTTAAGTTAATGTGAGGATGACTGGAAATAATTTGTTTAGATAAAAGTTTGTTGGTGTCGTTTTCAATAATTTCTCTTAATTGTTGTTCTTCGGATGAAAGGCTTTGCTCATCAATAGTTTCATGGTCAAAATCTCTTAAGGGGATGATTTTTGGTAATTCTTGGTTTTTAGGGATGTTGGTAACACCTCTTTTTTGAGATTTTTTGTATAAATCCGAAAACCGCCAGCCAAAAATTTGATTTACCCAAGCCATAACAGGATATTCTGGTTTATAACTATGAAGATTTTCGCAAATTTCTAACAATGTTTGCTGTAAAGCTTCGTTATAAAAGTCTTGGTAGTTAGGAATTGTCAGCCAGTTGCTTTGTTTGCTGAGTTTTCCTGACTCTTGAATGGCTTTTATTAGTCTATTTAATGCGAGTCGCTGCTGTATACTTCTTTTTGGGTGTTTTTTCGCTTCTGCTATCAGTTCTTGTAGTTGTTGGTTTAAAGTATCCTCAGATTCATTAGGCATCTACATCTCCTGTCTCATCCCTGTTTAGGTGGCTTCTATTTGTATATCTTTCTGGATGAGAGGGTTTTACGCACGCGTTGTGATATTTTTTGAAATACTGTAGCGATCGCTCGTTTATACTGAATCTGGCACTCAGGCTGAATACTACCCTTGAGAGGAGGGAGGAGGGAGGAGGGAGGGGAAGAAGGTTTGATAACTTTGATCTGACGCGCAAAATGTGCAAGCTGATTTGCGCGTAAGCTGATCTATTATATTAACATAGTTATTAACAAGTATTTAAGTCACCATGCAAACCGTATCAATTGAACTACCAGAAGGCATATTTTCTGCTCTCAGAAAACCGCCAAAGGAATTTGTTAAAGAAATGCGAATTGCTGCCGCAGTAAAATGGTATGAATTAGGAGAAATATCTCAAGGTAAAGCAGCCGAAATAGCCGGATGTTCTCGGTCTGATTTTATCAAAGCATTAGCCCGTTATCAAGTTGATTTTATGCAATATACAGCCGAAGAACTAGAAGCGGAAATGCTGAACGTCGATTAAAAAAGTTATTATAAACTCATCTTTTTTAATTGTTTTGTTCAGTGCGATCGCACTATGTGTTAGTCTCAACTCAGTAGAGTATGTGCGATCGCCTATATGTTAGTCTCAACTCAGTAGAGTATGTGCGATCGCTCTGCATTAGTCTCAACTCAGTAGAGGATGCGCGATCGCCAATGTGGTAGTCTCAACTGATTCGAGTATGTGCGATCGCAACTCATGTCATATCTGAATTACTAACTACCCTTGCAACTGTTGTAACATCTTAGTTACCAATTCATAAGACTGTGTATTTCCCTGTTGCTGAAATAATGTGGCGGCTGTTTGCAAGTCTGCGATCGCTTTTTGTTTGTATCCCATAATAGCGTTAGCCATTCCTCGACCTGCGTAAGCTAAAGCCAACTTAGGATTGATCAGGATTGCTTGATTGAAATCAGCAAGTGCTAATTCCCCTTTTTCCTGGTTATAGTAAACAAGCCCCCGATTGCTGTAAGCTAAAGCCAACTTAGGATTGATCAGGATTGCTTGATTGAAATCAGCTAGAGCTTTATCCCATTTTTTCTGACTATTGTAAACAGAACCCCGATTGAGGTAAGCCTCAGCTAACTTCGGATTAATCTCAATAGCTTGATTGAAATCAGCTAGAGCTTTATCCCATTTTTCCTGACCCTTGTAAACAAGACCCCGATTGTAGTAAGCCCCAGCATACTTCGGATTAATTTCAATAGCTTGATTGTAATCAGCTAGAGCTTTATCCCATTTTTCCTGACTAGCGTAAACAAAACCCCGATTGTTGTAAGCCTCAGCTAACTTAGGATTAATCTCAATAGCTTGATTGAAATCAGCTAGAGCTTTATCCCATTTTTCCTGACTAGCGTAAACAAAACCCCGATTGAGGTAAGCAGG
>JBARVL010000589.1:0-17957 GCA_049646245.1 Crinalium sp.
GTTCCTAAGCAAGCATCAGCACCCGCAGTTAAGGAATTACGAAATTTCCTCCAACAGCAATTGCCAGATTATATGGTTCCATCCGCCTTTGTCATGTTGGATGTCTTACCTTTTACACCTAATGGTAAAGTAGACCGTCGCGCCCTACCAGCACCTAATTTAATGAGACAAGTGGTAGAAAAAACCTTTGTAGCCCCACAAACTACAGGGGAAATCAAACTGGCGCAAATTTGGTCAGAAATACTAGGTATACAACCTATTGGCGTTGAAGATAACTTCTTTGAGTTAGGGGGACATTCTCTAGTTGCTATCCAAGTTATTTCTCAGGTACGAGCAATATTAGGGATAAGTTTATCACTGCATCAATTGTTTGAAGCACCGACAATAGCAGCATTGAGCAAATTAATAGAGCAACATAATCCAGCACAGGAAAACTTAGAGGTACAGAAAATTCAGCCTGTTCCTCATAATATTCCCCTACCCTTATCATTTACTCAAGAAAGTTTATGGTTTCTGTGGCAATTAGAATCCAATGTTAGTAACTATAACATCTCCACAGCCCATCGCCTCCAAGGTAAGCTGAATGTAGAGCTACTTTCTCAAAGTTGGACTGCACTTGTCTCTAGTCAAGAAGCTCTCAGGACAAGTTTTATTAACGTCGATGGGCAAGGAATGCAGGTAATTAATCCCTGTGTAGCGATAGAGATACCAGTGGTAGACCTTCAACACTTGCCTGAACATCAAAGACAGCTAGAAGCAGAAAAGTTAATTCAAGAAACAATCGCCCAACCATTCGATTTAACAGTCTACCCATTATGGCGAGTAAAACTGGTCAGAGTAGCCCCAGAAGAATATTTCTTGCTGATATCAATACATCATATTATTTTTGATGATTGGTCATTAAATTTATTATTTGCTAACTTAGCCATATTATATCAAGCATTATTAACGAATCAACCTGTTTCTTTGCCAGATTTACCAATCCAATATGCGGATTTTGCCCTGTGGCAAAGGCAGTACTTAAAAGGGGAAAATTTAGAATTAAAACTAAATTACTGGAAAAAACAATTAGCAGGAATTCCACCTTTAGTAGAATTACCTACAGATCGCCCAAGACCGCCTGTAAGTAGTTATGTGGGTAAAAGCCAATATATTGAATTACCCCAGAGCCTGACAGAAGACCTCAAACGGTTGTCCCAGCGAGAGGGAGTAACTTTATTTATGATGCTGTTGGCAGCATTTAAAACCCTGCTATATCGTTATTGTGGGCAGTCAGATATAGTGGTGGGTTCGCCAATAGCGGGCAGAAATTTAGAGGAAACTCATAAAATTATTGGCTATTTTGTGAATACTTTGGTTCTACGCACTGACTTATCAGAAAAACCGACATTTACACAATTATTAAAACAGGTAAAGGTAATGGCGTTGGATGCTTATGAGCATCAAGAGCTACCCTTTGAAAAATTAGTAGAATATCTCAATCCCGAACGCTCCTCAAGCTATCACCCCTTGTTTCAGGTAATGTTTACCTTGCAAACAGCCAGAGTGCAATCATTTGAATTAGCAGGTGTAAATTTAGCGAAAATTCGTTTAAATACTAAGGCGTGTAAATTTGATTTAACCTTAGATTTAGCAGAAACACCAACAGGAATCAAGGGATATTTGGGGTACTGCACAGATTTGTTTGATGACAGCACAATTGCTCGGATGGCAGGTCATTTACAAACTTTGTTGGCAGGAATTGTTGCCAATCCCGATGAAAAAATCACACAATTACCGCTACTAACTGCCAAAGAAAAACAGCAGTTACTGGTGGAATGGAATAACACTGTAGCAGATTATCCCCAAGATAAATGTATTCATCAGTTAATTGAAAAACAGGTAAAAGCTAACCCAGATGCTATTGCCGTAGTATTTGAAGGTCAATATCTCAGCTATGGACAGTTAAATAGCAAAGCTAATCAATTAGCACATTATCTAAGAACATTAGGTGTTGGTACTAATACTTTAGTGGCAATTTGTTTAGAACGCTCTTTAGAAATGGCAGTTGGTTTTCTGGGTATTTTCAAAGCAGGGGGAGCTTATGTACCTCTAGATCCATCATATCCAAGCGATCGCTTGGCATATATGTTGGCAGATTCCCAAGCATTAGTGATATTAACTCAGCAACGGCTAGTGAACATTCTGCCGGAACATCAAGCTAAGGTCATTTGTTTAGATACTAACTGGTCACAAGTTGCCAAGCACAGTCAAGAAAATCCGGTGGTAGATATAAATTCCGAAGCTTTAGCTTATGTAATGTACACCTCCGGTTCTACAGGTAAGCCAAAAGGGGTAATGATTACTCATCGGGGATTGGTCAACCATAATACAGCGATCGCTAAATTATTTGAACTAAAACCAAGAGACCGGATGTTGCAATCTGCCTCGATTAGCTTTGATATTGCAGTTGAAGAAATCTTTCCCACCTGGATTAGTGGTGCAAGTTTGATTTTGCGCCCTGAAGAAGTACTTGCTTCTACCAGAAGTTTTCTGCAATTTGTGGAACGAGAACAAATTACAATTCTTGACCTACCTACAGCACTTTGGCATGAAATAGTGAATGGGATGCGTGAATTAGGCGACAAGCTACCAAATTGTGTGCGGTTGCTAGTTGTAGGCGGAGAAAAAGCTTCAAAAGTAGCATATCTACATTGGTGGGATTTGGTAGGCAAGCAATGTCGCTGGATCAATACCTACGGGCCAACAGAAACCACCGTCAGTGCCACATTTTATGAACCTGTGGTTCAGCAAGAAAATCAACAATCCATTGGAGAAATTCCCATTGGTCGTCCTTTGGATAACACGCAAATTTACATCCTTGACGAACAATTACAACCTGTTCCTATCAGTGTACCTGGAGAAATATATATCGGCGGTGCTGGAGTAGCACGGGGTTACTTGAATCGTGCAGATTTGATCGCTGCCCAATTTATCACTAATCCTTTTGCCGCACTGTTTCCTAAATATCAAGATCGGTGCTTATATAGAACTAATGACAAAGCTCGTTATCTACCCGACGGTAATATTGAATTTCTCGGTCGCAATAACTACCAAGTCAAAATGCGTGGCTTCAGAATTGAATTAGCAGAAATTGAAGCTTTGCTCAATCAATATCCCCATGTGGAAGAAAATGTGGTGATAGCCAGAGAAGATGAATCAGCTAATCAACGCTTAGTAGCCTATATTGTTGCTCCACAAAAGCAAGCACCCAAAATTAATGAACTACGCCAATTTCTGGAAAAGCAACTGCCAAATTATATGATTCCTTCTGCCTTTGTAGTGCTAGAGGCTCTTCCCCTCACACCCAATGGTAAGATCGACCGTCGCGCTCTCCCCGCACCTGAATATCACAGACAAGATATGGAACGCACTTTGGTAGAGCCTCAAGATAGATTAGAAATTCAGATCGCAGAAATCTGGCAAAAATTGTTGGGTATCAAACATCTCGGCATCACAGATAACTTCTTTGAATTAGGAGGGCATTCTTTGCTCGCTGTGCGTTTGTTTAATGAAATTGAGAAAATTTGTGGTGTCAGTCTGCCGTTGGGTACTTTGTTTAAGTCCCCAACTATCGAGGCACTTGCTAGTTTTATACGCGAAGAAAAATGGTCTGCACCGATTGAAGTTTTAGTCAAAATTCAATCGGGTAGCTCTAGGAAATTACCTTTATTCTGCGTTCATGCAGTTTGGGGAAACGTTTTATTTTATCAGCAATTAACTAAATATATTCCTCCAGATCAACCTTTATATGCTCTGCAAGCGCAAGGACTTGATGGTAAAAAACCCCCTCTGAACCGCGTTGAAGATATGGCTAGCCATTACCTCAACGAGATTCGTAACATTCAGCCTCATGGCCCTTATTTGCTCGCAGGCTACTCGTTTGGTGGACTGGTTGCTTTTGAAATGGCACAGCAACTTCATGCCCAAGGACAGAAGGTGGCAATGTTAATATTATTAGATACCATTTCTCCCAACTTATCGAAAGTTCGCCCTTCATCTGCTCAAAGTTTGTGGATTCATTTAAGTCGGATTGGGCAACTTAAACCCAAAGAAGCATTTCAGTATATTTGGGGCAGAATTAATTATCGCCTGATTAAGAATAATCCTACGCAATTTATTAAAAATTCCATAATTGAGAACTCTAATCAAACACAACTTCTCACTCCTGCCATTATCGAAGTAGCACAGAACAATCACCAAGCAAGTGAAAATTACCAAGCCAAAGTTTACCCAGGAAAACTAATTCTTTTCCGCCCAAAACTTCCGTCTATGGATAGAGTTCTTTGTCCCGATCATCTCGGCTGGGAAGATGTGGTGACTGAAGGCGTGGAAATCCATACTATTTCTGGCGATCATGGTATGTTTATTGAACCTCATATTCAAGTTTTGGCTAAAGAAATACGGTCTTGTTTAGAGCAAGTAGACGCAGAAACGCTGGTGAAAAGAGGAAGTATAGATGAGTAGATAATATCCTGTGCGTCTAAAAATTTTTAGTATATTTATAGTAGTTTTCCTGTGGAGGAGGTACATACAATAAATTTTACCCTCTAGGGCGGACGGCAAAAGGAAAAAATTCCTGTATTTTATTTAACTGCAAACCGCAATGTATATGTAATTAAAGCTTATTGCCAATGTTAAAAGGAAAAAATTTAATAATAAATTCTATATCCATGCTAGTTGGTCGGTTAACCCAAGCAATTGGCACTTTTGTCATAACTGCGGCTATAGCACGTATTTTAGGAGCAGAGTCATTAGGGCAATACCTACTAGCAATGAGTTATTACTATATCTTTGTAAATGTTGCTTCTCAGGGTTTTAAAAGTTTGTTTACCAGAGAAATAGCTCGTGAACCAGAATTAACGCCAGTCTTTTTAATCAATGGAACTTTATTACAATTAATTATCAGTTTTATTGCTTATGCTGTAATGGTAATTATGGTATTTCTTTTACCATATAACGATAAAACCTCGTTGGTTTGTTATATTGTGGGCTTAACAATTGTGCCATTTGCCCTTTCTAATGTCACAGAGGCAATTTTTCAAGCCCAAGAGAGAATGCATCTAATTGTTATCTCTACAACGCCAGTTTACATCCTGCGTTTATTGATAATGATCTGGGTTATGCAGTTACATTATGGAGTAGAATATGTTGGCGGAATCTTAGCATTTTCAGAATTAATAATTTTAGTAATGCAATGGTTATTATTGCTTGAGACAGTCAAACCTCAATGGCAGATTAAGAAAGATTTTATCTGGAATACTATGAAAGCTTCGGGTACATTTTTTGCTCTCGAAGGCATAGGAGTTATTAACGGGCAAATTAGCGTACTTATTCTTTCTTTATTAGGCAGCGAGGTTCTAATTGGTATTTATGGTGCTGTAACACAACTAACGCAACCCTTTTCTATTGTTGCTAATAGTATAGGGTTGGCTGGCTTTCCTAGTATGGCGAAAGCAGTAAAGTTAGGTCGCGAAAAACAGCGCCCTATGACAGAAAACATGATTGAAGTTTTGCTAGGTTTTGGAATACCTTTTTTTATAGGTTCATTGTTTTTAGGCTATGAAGCTTTATTGTTTATCTATGAAGATCCAAAATTTGCAGAAGCAAATTGGATATTAAATATTATGGCGTTTACAACTATTACAGGTAGTTTTTCTCGGACATTTAGTTATTTATTAGTTGCCAATAACTACGAAAAGTTCAATTTAGTGGGAGTGACTACTACTACTATCTTAGGAATCTTGTCAGGCATAATTTTTATTTCTAATTATAAGTTAATGGGCGCAGCGATTATGTCATTAGTCATGAGCTTTGCTTACTTGAGTGTAGTCATGTACGCCGTATATACCCGCTTATTTTCACTAGATATATGGGCAGTTATGCGTCGTCCTCTAATCATCAGTGTTGGGATGATTATTATATTTTTGTTCCTGCAAAAACTTAACTTAGGCTTTCTATTAGATATGGTTTTAGCATCTTGCTTTTATTGCTTTCTTATTGGTTTACTGGCTGTTAAGCAATTTGGAAGTATTAACTCTATATATCAAAAATTATTTAATAACAAATAAAGCTATTATCTCTTGTTTGTTATTGCAATATTTATGTTACGTAAACTACAACTTGATTTTTATAAAAAATAAGTAACAACCTAAAAAGTGTTAAAATAACCTTAAGGCATTAAAGCTAAAATTATAATATATAGCAAAGTAAGCTTGGTAACTAATATGTCTGATAACAAACATCTCATCAATAAAGTTTTAGGCTCCTTAAATGGACATAAGTGGAAAATAATAACTAAATTGAAACTCAATAATTTGAAAGTAAATCGCATCCTCCGCCCTATAAATAAATTAGAAAGCGAAAAACTACCCATTGCCATAAAAAAGTTAGATTTGTCAAGCCATGATTATAATAATTTAATTAATGTACCTGTTCTTAAAAAGTATCAGCAAATAAATTATGCTTATTCTAAGCCTATTGAATACTTGACGACCCTGACTCTTTTAGATTTGCAAGGTGGCGATCAAATTCTAGATGCGGCTGGTGGAAAAGATGCTGAATATATTAGGGCTGTAATGGCTGCTTCTCCGTTTAAGTTAACCGCTTATTGTCAGGATTCTTTGCTTGGGGGAAAAAGTAATGATGGCATTACCTATATAGGTGGTTCAATTGATGCTATTCCTCTCCAAAATGAATCTCTAGATGGAATTAGCTGCCATCACTCTTTTGAACATTTTCGAGATGATTTAGATATCAGATTTATTCAAGAAGCTGTACGCTTACTAAGAGTTGGTAAAAAACTGGTGATTGCACCGTTATTTCTCACCAACGAGTACGCCGAGATTTGGAATACTATAAAAATTCAGCATTTTGATCCTGAACAAGCCACCACTATTTTTGATGCCACTGCGACTTTTGCTGGATGGGGACCTTATGAAGGTTTTGCACGAACTTATAGTCCAGAAGCATTTAAAGCTAGAATTATTGATAATTTACCAAGTAACTGTGAAGCTCAACTCTACCAAATTTTTCTAGATGGAAAACCCGTGCCAGACATTAAGCAAAACTATCATCAACCTTTGTTGAACGCTGAAATGAAGGCGTTAGTAATTACTAAAAATCGAATTCTTTAAACTGTACGGCAATCACAAACAAGCGAAATGAAAATTGCTTTATTAAATATTCATTTTGACGAGTACAGCGTACAATTGGCAAATGGATTAGCCAAGTATGTTGATTTAACTCTAATTCAGCCAGAAAAGCTAACAGCTATATGTAAAGATAAAAATGTTTTCGACGATCGCCTCCGTATAGTTAGATTTAAAAAACCTCGGATTCGCGATCCACGTAATATATTGGCAATGGGCGAAATGATGCGGATTATTCGAGAGGCAAATCCCGATGTATTGCACGTCCAAGAAACTAATGATTTTTGGTATGACTTGACGCTGAGTTTCAACAAAATGCCACCTTTAGTAACTACTATTCACGATGTTTTTCGTCACCCAGGCGATCGCGATCTAATTCCAGGTTCAGAATACACTCGTAGAATTGCTTTCTATCGCTCCCAACAGTTAATTGTTCACGCGAACGTCCTTAAAGATGTTCTCAGCAAACAATTCCGCTTGCCATTAGAAAAAATTAATGTAATACCACATGGCGAATTAGGCAGCCTATTTCAATATTTTGCAGGTAATCAAGTTGTCTCCCGCGAACCTTATACATTACTGTTTTTCGGGCGTATTTGGGCTTATAAAGGTTTAAAATATCTGCTTCAGGCAATACCTTTGGTCGCCGAACAAATTCCCGAAGTTAAGTTAATTATTGCTGGCAGGGGAGAAAATGTTACCGAATTATTGGACGAAGAAAATAAAAAACGCTGCGAAGTTTTAAATGGCTTTATCCCCTTTGCCTCTGTTGCTGGTTTATTTCAGCGCAGTACAGTTGCAGTTTTGCCTTATATTGAATCTTCCCAAAGTGGCGTAGCAGCGATCGCCTATGCCTTGGGTACGCCAGTGATTGCTTCTAATATTGGCGGTTTAAGCGAGATGATTCGGCATGAACAAGACGGACTGCTAGTACCACCTTGTGATGTCCGCGCTCTCGCTGATGCAATTATTCGGCTATTAACTAATCCTAAGTTGCAAAACCAACTTAAAGTTGCAGCACTAGAGCGTTGTCAGCAAGACTTAAATTGGTCAAATATTGCTGCTCAAACCGTTGAAGTATATCGCCGAGCGATATCTACCCCAAATACTTCCAGAGTCAGTTTATGAAAAAACTGCTATTTGCCGAAAAAGCATTCACCGTCCTATCCTTAATTCATTATTCAGGCGCTCCATTAGTCCTCATTCTCACCGGAGGAGCGAGTGAAGGGGATGAATCCGGTGGTGGTGGCGATTTTTTCTTAATTCAGCTGCTCTTCTTTGTGATTTATCTGATCACTTTCATCTTACTTGTTTTGCGGTGGAAAAAGGTAATTCAGGTAATTCCTAAAAGTAAGTTGATCTGGCTATTACTGGCGCTAGCTGTATTGTCATTTTTTTGGTCTGATAAACCAGCTATAACTCAAGTTCGCATTATAGCCTTAATTGGCACCCTCATGTTTCCCCTTTACTTAGCGAGCCGTTATAGCTTAAAAGAGCAGCTAGAATTACTGGCATGGGCATTTGGTATAGCCATAATTTCCAGTATTTTCCTGATTGTGGCAGTACGATCATACGGGCGTATGGGTGGCATTCATTTTGGAAGTTGGCGAGGAATATATAACCATAAAAACGTTCTTGGCAAAGTAATGGTTCCTAGTGCAATTGTATTTTTTTTACTAGCTTTGAAGGCAAAAAAACACACATGGATTTTATGGTGTGGCTTTGTTTTATCGCTGATATTAATCAAACAATCAAATTCGTCAACGGCTTTAGTTAATGTTTTAATCTTGTTTATTGAGTTATGGTTACTGAGAATTGTAAGATGGCGGTATCACCTGATGATGCCCGCTCTGATGGGATTATCAATAATAACTATAATCGCCTACATATTATTAACTACTAATGCAGCAGCGATCGCAGGTGCATTAGGTAAGGATTTAACCCTTAGTGGTCGGACAAACTTCTGGCCTTTAGTTTTAGACAAAATTTGGGAACGCCCTTTGCTAGGGTATGGATTCGGTGCATTTTGGTGGGGGTTTCAAGGACAATCTGCCTATATCTGGTATGCCATAAGTTTTAAAGCACCAAATAGTCACAATGGTTATTTAGATCTTTGTCTTGAATTAGGATTTGTAGGCTTATCAATATATCTAATGGAATATATCAGAATTTTTTGGAAATCGCTCGTTTATATCAGGAAAGTTAAAACCTCCGAGGGCTTTTGGCCAATAATGTATCTTACGTATATAGTTTTATGCAACCTTACAGAAAGTACATTAATAATCCAAAACAATTTTTTCTTTGTTCTCCAAGTGGCAATCTTTTTATCAATCCATATCCCCCAAAGATCGGGAAATATGTTGATATCAGGTGATAATGGTAAAAATCAGTAATACCTTCAAAAAGTGATTAAACTTAAAAACCGTGAACAAGGATTATCAAAAGCAAATTATGAAAATATTAATGTTTGGTCCTAGTCTTGATGTCAAGGGAGGTATTACCTCAGTTGAAAAACTTATTCTTGATAATGCTCCTTCAGAAATACAAATTCATCATGTCCCGACATTTTCCCCCGGTTCTGCACTGCATAATATGATGGTATTTATCCAAGCAGTTAAGACACTTTTACAGACACTTTTAAAAAGAGAAGTAGATTTAGTTCATATTCATTTTGCTGAAAGAGGCAGTACAATGAGAAAAGCAATATTAGGTTTTATTGTTTTAGCTTTTCACAAACCTCTTATTTTTCACGCTCATGGACCAACCTTCAAAGAGTTTTATGTTAGCCTACCTCATTGGGGGCAGCATTTATTAACTATTTTGTTTAGTAATTGTACTAAGTTTATAGCACTTTCAGAAAGTTGGAAAAAGTTTTATTCACAGCAATTTAACCTAGATGAGCAGCGCATTGTAATTTTGCACAATCCTGTCCAATTGCCATCAATATTACCCCAAAGACAAGGACATCAGCACTTAAAATTTATCTTTTTAGGGCGGATTGGCAAACGAGGTGGGGCGCTAGATATTGCTAAGTCTGTTGTTGCCTTTCCTCAACAAGATAAAGGCGCATTTGACCTAATCAAAGCATTTGCAGCTTTGCCAGAATCAGACAAAAATTGTGCTGAATTAGTCTTGGCAGGCAACGGAGATTTATTAGAAGCTCAACAGTTAATTAAAGAATTAGCGGCAGAAAAAAAAATTACTATTTGTACTTGGTTAAATCCAGCACAACGGGATGAACTTTTAGCAGCCGCAGATGCCTTTATTTTGCCTTCATATAACGAGGGATTACCTATGTCAATGTTAGAAGCAATGGCTTGGGGTTTACCTGTGATTGTCACCCCTGTGGGCGGCATACCTGAAGTTATTAATCACAATCAAAATGGGTTATTAGTACAACCTGGAAATATAGAACAGTTAGTACAAGCAATCCAAAACCTCATTAGAGATGAAAGCTTAAGACTTTCTCTTGGCACAGCCGCCCGTAAAAGCGTTGAATCATTGGATATCAAAGATTACCTAGCTTCATTACTGACGCTCTATACCTCAGTTGCTAAAGAAAACACCTAAACTTAGCTATGCCTTTCCCTATTTATATCTAAGTTAAAACCAATAAAAATTGAGGCGTTGAATTTTATGACTCCAGAAATATCTGTAATTATTGCTTCCTATAATACAGAGGCTTATATCCGCCAAGCTCTAGAATCTGTATTGCAGCAGACTGTCAATAATTTTGAAATAATTGTAGTAGATGATGCCTCCACTGATTGTACAGTAGAAGTAGCAAAAAGCTTGATTGACAACCGCATCAAGGTAATTGTTAATCACAAAAATCTGGGAGCAGCCGCAGCCCGTAACCGCGCCTTGAAAGAAGCTACAGGTAAATGGATAGCTTTACTCGACTCAGACGACTGGTATGCACCAGAACGGCTAGAAAGGCTTTTGCAAATAGCATATACCCAAAACGCAGACATGATTGCTGATGATATTTATTACATAGAAGATGGGGAAAATTTGCCTTGGAGTACATTATTTCGTAACACTAAACAAAAAATTGACAAAATTACCCAAATCGATCCCGTATTCTTTGTAGAAACCGATATTCCAGGAAGATGGGGCTTAACTCTTGGTTTAACAAAACCTTTACTAAAACGCGAATTTTTAGTACAGCATGACCTTGAATACGACGAAAGTATCAGACTTGTTGAAGATTCCTGGTTTTATTTGAAATGTTTGGCGCGGGGCGCTAAGTTTTTTATTCTACCTGAGCCTTATTATTACTATCGGGGTTCTCGCCCAGGTGCTATGGCTAGTGCTAGACAGATAGAGCGTCTTGAACAGTATCGCCATGCTACCTTAAACTTTCTCAACCAAGATTTTGTTAAAGTAAATCCCCAGTTAGCAGCAGCTTTGTCTAAACGCTTGGCTTTAATGGAGGAAACCAGACCCTATTTCATTGTTGTAGATACTATTAAGCAACGTGAATTTTTTAAAAGTTTATCTGAAATGGCACGCAATCCAGGCTTTTTCGGACATTTTGCTAAAGAAATCCCAAGAATTATTTCACGCAGAATAAATTACTTGTCAGCTAAATTTTATCGTCAAAGGTGAGCCTGTTTGTGTGTTAATTTGGTGAGTGTAAATAGTACAGGACTTACGCAAATTATGAAAATAAACACCATCTGTAGGGGCAATCCCCCTGTGGTTGCCTTACGCAAATTATCAAAATAAACACCATCTGTAGGGGCAATCCCCCTGTGGTTGCCTTACGCAAATTATGAAAATAAACACCATCTGTAGGGGCAATCCCCCTGTGGTTGCCCCTGTATTTAGTGTATCTGCGTAAGTCCTGTAGTAATAAGTAGAGGAAAAAAATGAGTGTAGTAGTGATCACAGGTTCTGCTGGTTTAATCGGTTCCGAGGCAGTAAGCTTTTTGGGAAATCTGGGAATGCATATTGTCGGAATTGATAATGATATGCGTAAATTCTTTTTTGGTGAAGAAGCCTCAACCGAATGGAATCGCAAGCGATTAGAAGCAGAACTTAAAACCTACGAGCATTATAATGTTGACATCAGAGACTATGCAAAAATTCAAGAAATTTTTCAACGCTTTGGTAAGGATATCTCATTAGTCATTCACACAGCAGCGCAACCCTCTCATGATTGGGCGGCTAGCGACCCATTTTCAGACTTCTCAGTGAATGCTAACGGTACTCTTAACTTATTGCAGGCAACCCGCGAAAACTGTCCAGATAGCCCTTTTATCTTCACATCTACTAATAAGGTATATGGCGATTTACCTAACTATTTACCTTTAGTTGAAATGGAAAAACGTTGGGAAATTGATTCTTCGCACCGCTACTATGTAGGTATTGCTGAGGACATGAGTATTGATAATAGTAAACACTCTCTGTTTGGAGCTTCCAAAGTTGCGGCTGATGTCCTTGTCCAAGAATATGGTCGTTACTTTGGGATGAAAACCGTCTCTTTTCGGGGCGGCTGTCTCACAGGGCCAAGCCACTCTGGAACTCAACTGCATGGCTTCTTAGCATACCTAATGAAGTGTACAGTCACAGGCAAACCCTATACAATTTTTGGTTATCAGGGAAAGCAAGTTCGTGATAACATCCATTCCTCTGACTTAATTGCCGCATTTTATCAATTTTATCAATCTCCTGGTAGTGGGGAGATATATAATATAGGGGGTGGTCGTGAAAGTAACTGCTCAATGTTAGAAGCCATTGAGCTTTGCCAAAAAATTGCTGGCAAAGAATTGAACTATGCTTACAAAGAAGATAATAGAAGCGGAGACCATATTTGGTATATCAGCGATCTTTCAAAATTTAAGAAAGCATACCCAACCTGGTCAATTACATATAATGTTCCGCAAATATTAAAAGAAATTTATGAAAAAAATGTTGAAAGGTGGTTGAAGTAATGATTAATCAAGGTAAACACTCTATTTTAGGAGTAAATATACACGCAGTAGACTATGAGTATGCAGTAGCAACAATTGTTGCTGCCGCAGAAAAAAAACAACCCTTTTCTGTCAGTGCTTTAGCTGTTCATGGTGTGATGACTGGGTTTATGGATTCTATTCATTTACAACGGCTAAATGGCTTGGATCTTGTAGTACCAGACGGTCAACCAGTACGCATGGCATTAAGGTTACTTCATAAAAAGAAGTTACCCGATCGCGTCTATGGTCCCAAGTTAACTTTAAAAGTCGCTGAAGCTTTTGCAGAACGGGGATTAAAACTCTATTTATATGGAAGCCGACAGGAAGTGCTAGATAATCTTGTGATAAATTTGAAGCAGCGTTTTCCAAATTTGATCGTAGCTGGTCACGAGCCTTCCAAATTTCGTAGACTGAGTGAGTCAGAACGTTTAGAAGTTGCTAACAGGATTAAATCATCTGGTGCTGATGCTGTTTTATTAGGTTTAGGATGTCCTAGGCAAGAGGTATGGGCTTATGAATATCGGGAGTTTCTAAATATGCCAATTTTAGCTGTTGGTGCTGCCTTTGATTTTTTTGCTGGAAATTTATCTCAAGCACCAAAAGTTTTACAAGATCTCAGCCTAGAATGGCTTTTCCGCTTAATTCAAGAACCGAAGCGATTATGGCAGAGGTATTTAATACTCAATCCTATTTATATGTGGAATGTATTTTTACAATACACAGGATTAAAAAAATTTAATCCTGTTATGCCAGATGGTAATGAGAGTATTGAATCTTTTGGTTAATTATTATTCGCTAATACTTAAACAATCTGAAATTCTTTATTTTTCATTCAACAACTACAAAATATAATAATAAAAACGTTGAATCGCTGTTAAACAAATAATTTTGCTAACCGTCCTAAAATGAAAGCAATCGAAAATATTATGAGAAAAATTCGTGGGCTAACAAATAAACTTGCCTTCTTTTTAATTTTTGTCCTGGCATTACTGTCTAGTATTTATACGGCTAAATCGTTAGAAATAGGTAATCAGATTGATTTATTTAAAAAAAATGAAACAGACCAGGTATCTATTTTAAAAAATCGAGAAAACCAAGAATTCCATCGTGTTTTTCAAAACCCTAGAGGCAAAACTTACTATGTTGATAAAACCCAAGGGAATGATGATAATTCTGGTCTCAAAGAAAATTTAGCCTTCAAAACTATAAATAGAGCTAATCAAGCGGTAGCTTTTGGGGATATTGTTTATGTTAAAAAGGGTATTTACAATGAAAATATAACTGTAAAAGCATCGGGAAAAAGCGATCAATGGATTGTGTTTAAAGCATTTCCTGGACATAAGCCTGTTGTAAAAAGTAATGCTCTAGATGGGACTTTTAGTATCAAAGGAAACTATATAGAAATAAAGGGGTTTGAAATTATAACAACATCGGACGGTTCGGGAATTTATGTAGGTAAGAATAATCATCACGTAAAACTCATTGGTAATAAAATTCATGATGCCGGTTGTGGAGGCATATCTGGACAAGAAACTGATTACTTATATATAGAAGCTAATACTGTTTACCGAAATGGCTTTATTGCGGTTTACCAATGTAGCGGTATCTCGATTTATCAAGCAATATCTTCTGATACAAAATCTGGATTCCATAATATAATCCGGCGTAATATCTCTTATGCCAATGAAAATAAAGTTACTAATTATAGTGGCAAAATTACTGATGGCAATGGCATTATTGTTGATGATTTTAGGCATACTCAAGGTCAAGCGTCACTGCCTAAATATACGGGTGCAACATTAGTTGAAAACAATATTGTTTTTAATAATGGCGGCAGGGGTATTCATGTTTTCGAGAGCGACAATGTAGTAGTTAGGAACAATACTTCTTTCCAAAACCTGGCTAGTTCCCAATTAGATGGAACCTTAAACGGAGAACTAAGTGCATATTTTTCATCTAATGTAAAGTTTTACAATAATATTGCTTCCGCAAGAGATACCAAGATAGCATTGGTAGAATATAGTAGTATGGGTAATGTATGGGACTACAACTTATCGCATAATGGAAGTGTTGTAGTTGAAAATAGTCTTGGTAATCATAATTTAGTTAATTTTAACCCTGTTTTTGTCAAGCCTTCTAACGACCCTATGCAAGCAAATTTTCATTTGCAATCAACAAGTCCTGCCATCAATGCAGGAACAGATCAGATACCAACAGAATTTGACTTTGACGGTAACAAAAGACCATTAGGTGAAAAATACGATATGGGCGCATACGAATTTATTTTTTCATCTAAATAATTAAATAAATATATCTATGAACTCTAGAGAATCGTTAGATTTAGATTTGAGCAACTATCTGCTTGGATGGAAACGTCGATGGGTTGCTGCGGTTAGTGTGTTTTCCGCTACTGTCACACTATCGATTTTGTCTACTACCTTAATCAAGCCAAGTTATGAAGCTCAGGGACAGATACTTTTTAAGGTTCCTACGTTTAATATCGTCAGTTCGGAAGGGAGTGAAACAGGAGAATTGCGCTCGGTAGTTTCGAGTCAGAATCCCATAAATACGCAAATAGAAATCATTTCTTCTCCCTCGGTATTAAAGAGAACAATAGACGAACTAAATTTGCAAAATAATCAAGGGCAACCCGTAAAAGCTAGGGACATCAAAAAAGATTTAACAATAAAAATTATTCCTGGTACTGACGTAATACAAATTACTTATAAAAGTAAAACTGCGGAACAAGCACCTGCTGTTGTAAATAAAGTGATGGAGTTGTATATCAGAAATATTATTATTAACAATCAGTGGGAGGCAAAACAAGCTGTAAGTTTAATTAATAAAAAACTCCCGGAAGTGGAAGATAATTTTCGTTCAGCACAAGTAGATATACGCAAATTCAAAGAACAAAATAACATTGTTGATTTGTCTGAAGAAGCTCAAGCTTCGGTAGAAATCCTGACAAATTTAGACAACCAAATTGGTGATGTTCAAGGTGAACTCGCTCAAGTTAGCGCCCAAGCTAATGAATTGCGTCAGAAAGTCGCATTAAGTGAGCAAGAAGCCCTCACTGTTAGCGCTATCAGCCAATCTCAGGCAGTGCAGGAAGTTATAAAGCAACTGCAGGAGATAAATACGCAGTTGGCAAATGAAAGTATTCGTTTCTCTGAGGAAGCTCCTGTTATTATCAGTTTACAGGCAAAAAAAGCTAACCTGCAATCACTATTACAACAGGAAATTCAGAAAACTATTGGAAACGCAACACCAGTCCCCCAGGGCATATTGCAAGTTGGCAACCTCAAACAAAGCTTAATAGAAGAATTTTTGCGCTCAGAGGTGCAGCGTCAAGGTTTGGCTGAAAAGTTAGCTTCTTTATATAATACTCGCTCTGCCTACGCACAACGAGCAAAAATTCTTCCTCAACTTTTACAAAATCAGTTTTTATTAGAACAAAAAGCAGAAACTACGCAAGCAACCTATAAAAATCTACTTAAAAAGCTAGAGGAAGTACAATTAGCTGCTACCAAAAATGCCTCAAACGCTCAAATTATAGCTCCAGCTATAGTAGCTTATGTTATTAAAGGTAAAAAACTTCTTGTTGTAGTCTTAGGAGTAATGTTAGGCGCATTTCTCTCAGTTGCTATTGTCCTATTTTTAGAAATTAGGGATAGATCTCTTAAAACTCTTCAGGAAATAATAGCAATATTTCCATATACCGTGCTGGGGATTATTCCTTTATATAATCAATATAATCGGTCACGTAATCAAGCAATAGCAGATCCAAGCAAAAGTATTATTGTTAGAGATGATATTGAATGCCTAACTAGCGAACTTTACCGCATGATTCAGGCAAATATCAAATTTCTCAGTTCAGATCAGCAAATTAAAAGCATCGTAGTTACTAGCTCAGTTCCTCAAGAGGGTAAGTCTACCGTTGCAGCAAATTTAGGAGCAGCGATCGCACAACTAGGGCGAAAAGTTTTATTAATTGATGCAGATATGCGGCTTGCCTCTCAGCATTACCTCTGGCAGCTAACAAATGTAGAAGGTTTAAGTGAGGTACTTGTGGGTCAAGCTAATTTCAGCACTGCTTTGTATAACGTAATGGATAATCTTGATGTCGTCACGGCTGGAGTCAGACCTCTTAATCCACTAGCTTTACTTGATTCCAAGCGAATGAATGCATTAATTAATGAATTATCCCATCAATACGACCTTGTTATTATTGATTCTCCTCCACTGTTGGTGGCAGCGGATGCTCTCACATTAAGCCAGATGACAGATGGAATTTTGTTAGTAGCTCGACCCGAAGTAATTGATGCTACTGCTGCTAAGGCTTCTCAAGAAATATTAGCTCGCTCCGATCAAAAAGTATTAGGTATGGTGATTAACGGCATAATTGAGCCGCATGAACCTAGTAGTTATTTTTTTCATACTAAAGCTTATTTTTCTGAGAGTAATAGAGAAACAAAAGTTAATCAACTTAATTCTTCCGGACTCTAAAATGCCAAATCTTTAAGAAAACCCTAAGTTATTGCCACTGCCCTCAATCCCATACATCTATCACAAGCTAGAAGCCAAAAGAAGTAGATCAGTGATATGTTGCAGCTATACAAATCTTAAAATATCAAAACAAACTTAAGGAGTTGTTTAATGCTACCATCTTCAAAATTTCATCAAGCAAAAAAACTCACTAAGTTAGTAGGTTTAGCTAGTCTAAGTGTTTTAATTACTCTTCCAGCTACGGCTGAGTTAACTACAAATTCAACAGCAACACAAAACACTACTTTACTAGCGCAAGCAA
>JBARVL010000590.1:0-8456 GCA_049646245.1 Crinalium sp.
TGATTCCTAAAGGTGCTGTTTGCAAGGTGACAAAAAACACCTTTATGCGGATTGCCGTTGAAGGCGATCAAAATTGGGAACCAATGACGGAATTCCTTAAAGGTTCTTCCGCATTTTTGCTCGTCAAAGATGATATTGGTGGCGCAATTAAGGCATACCAAGACTTCCAAAAAGCCAGCAAGAAGACTGAACTTCGCGGTGGCGTGATGGAAGGTCGCGCTTTGAATCAAAACCAAGTCAAAGCGATAGGCGACTTGCCATCCAAGGAGCAACTCATGGCTCAGATTGCTGGCGCTATCAATGGCGTGGCAACCAAGCTGGCTGTGGGTATCAACGAAGTCCCAGCTTCGCTGGCACGAGGACTCCAAGCTTATTCCGATAAGGATAATAGCAACAGCGACGCAGAAGCTGCATAGCTTTTGGAAACTGAAAGCTAATAGCTAATTGCTAATAGCTAACAATGTCAACTCAATCAAATCTTAGTAGAGGTAACTCATGTCTGCTGCAACTGAAGAAATTTTGGAAAAACTAAAGTCTCTGACTCTTTTAGAAGCTTCAGAACTCGTTAAGCAAATTGAAGAAGCTTTTGGAGTTAGTGCTGCTGCTCCTGCTGGTGGCATGATGATGATGGCTCCTGGTGCTGCTGCTCCAGCCGAAGAAGTAGAAGAAAAAACTGAATTTGATGTCATTTTGGAAGAAGTTCCTGCTGACAAGAAGATTTCTGTTCTTAAGGTCGTTCGTACCTTGACTGGTCTAGGTTTGAAGGAAGCTAAAGATTTAGTTGAATCTACACCTAAAGCAGTTAAGGAAGCTATTGCTAAGGATGCTGCTGAAGATGCTAAGAAGCAGCTTGAAGAATCTGGTGCTAAGGTAAGTATCAAGTAATAGTTATATCGTTTACACAAATTAACGCACTTGATGATCCCCCCTAACCCCCCTTAAAAAGGGGGGGATGTGTAGCAAACATGATGGTAATTTATATTACCTATAACTAATGTAGAGACGTTATATATAACGTCTCTACATTAATTTGGGGATATATCTAAATAAAGGCTTTTTTTTAGGATTTACTGGCTGCGACTTTTCATTTTTTCAAATAATATACTAGACATTTTCGGAAATAATTTATAGTCAGAAGAGTAGGCGCGATCGCCACCAGCAATTGCTAGAACGTATGCAGTTGAGTTATCTGTGGTTGTCACAAATGTTGCTTCTTGCCTGGTGCTAGAAGTTAAGCCAGCTTTGGAGTAAAAATTCACCTCGCTATCAGGTAAAGACTGACCTGCAAAACCCACTATTGGGTTAAAACCCTCAGATGTTTCTGCATCTGTTTTCCAAGCTTCTGGTTTTAAATCTCTTTTCAGCAATCCACACATTTTTTCACTAGCTACTGCTGAAATTGCTTGTTTAGTTACACAAATTTCATATAATAATCTAGCGGAATGATCTGTAGTAATTACATTACGCAAGGGACGTTCGGAGTCGCCTCTCATTTGTAATTCCGTGCCTTCAGGTTCTTCCATCCTCAGATAGTAAATTGGGTAGGTTTTTTGATTAATATTAATTCCTTCATATCCTGCTGATCTAAAAAATCTATTTACTGATTCACGTTGATGTAGCCATGCAGTAAATTGGTTGTTTGGTAATTTAGGTTGCGTTTTAGTATTAGTTATTTGGTCAAGAATAAAACTTGAGGCATCGTTATCGGAGTTTTGAATCATTTTAGAAATATATAGATTAAAATCTTGAGGATTTTTCCATATATTGTTTTCTAATTGTCCATACAAAGCTACCATCCAAAACATTTTGATTACACTGGCTGGATACCTGAGTTCACGTTGTTGGTATCCAGCTATTTCGCCTGTTTTCGCGTCAATTAAAGTAAGTGATAAGTGTTCTGTGGGTAGTTTTTCGCGCTCGGCGATCGCTACTAATTCATCAACAATTACTTGCAATTTTTCACTGTATTGAAATTGGGGCGGCGTAGTGAGGTTATAAACAACTTCTAAATTTTCTTTTCCCTGTTGTCGAGTATAAATACCTTGTGAGGATTGTTTTGCCCAAGCAGGTATCGTTGACTGTTGATCGGATAAGCTGGCTGATGCTAATCCTGCGGCTACTGATTTAGGATTTTGATTTGGTTTGGGCTTAGTTAGGCTACTTACTGCCCAATTGATCGCGGTAAAGCCAAGAAGTGCGATCGCGATCGTAGCTACCCTTAACCTCCAAAGTTTAATAGCACGGATTTTAGCTATTTTTTGAGGCACAAGTGCGCCACCTTTTCCTGGCGGATATTCACGCTTATTTTTGCGCTGGTTATTAACTCGGCTGCTTACTAATGCAGGGTGTGGGCGAGAGTTATTTTCTAAAAAATTAATTCTATTTTTCAGAACCATATTCTGTCGCTTTAGCTTCTCAATCAATTGATCCGCAAGGTTAAGTTCTTTCTCGAGAGCGGCAATTTCTTGGTCACGTTGATCCAATTTAACTTCCGACTTATAGCTCATACTCTACACCTAATTGATCTAAAGCTAATTTTTTGGTGTACTTAATCACAACAACATGAGTTAGTAGCTGTTGATTTTATTAATTAGCAAAATCTATCTTTTGATAGTTGATAAAATTTATAATGTAAAAACTTTAAAAAAATTGCTATCTTAACTAATAATTGTGATAATACCATTGGTTGATGACTAGCAATAGTATGTAAAATTACAAATTTCAACGAAGAGCCACGTAAGTCCTGAAATATAGATATAAAATTAAGCAAGTATAGTATTTTTTTACCATACTTGCTTAATGATTGTAATTTTTAAATCAGTTCGTGAGTAGATTGTGACTCAGGCTGCAAGTAATTGGCTACCAGTGAAGTAAGCTCCAGCTTGGTGTGGATCAAAACCTTCAGGAAAAACTGTCTGTTGATTGTACAAAGCGTTTTCTAGTTCAGCATCGTCTAGATTGGCTCCACGCATACTTGCACCATTTAAATTAGCACCATTTAAATTTGCTACATCTAGCTGGGCTGCCCATAAATATGCACTATTGAGGTTAGCACGACTTAAATCTGCTTCATTTAAATTAGCACCATTTAAATTTGCCCCACTGAGGTTAGCATCACTCAAGTGAGCATCACTCAAGTCGGCTTTGCTCAAATTGGCATCACTCAGGTTTGCCTTATTCAACCATGTGCCATTTAAGTTAGCTGCACGTAGATTAACTTGCGTTAAAATGGCAACTCGCATTTGGGCATCACTTAAGTTAGCTGCTGGTAAATTTGCGTTAGTTAAGTTAGTGCCACTTAGCTTTGCCTCACTTAGATCTACACCATCAAGATCTACTCCACGTAAGTCTACCCCGTTTAACCATGCGCCTCTAAGTTTAACTCCATTAAGGGATGCTGCCGCTAACTTGGCTCCACTCATTCTCGCTCCACTGAGATTTGCCCAACTTAGTTTAGCTTCAACTAAATTAGCTGAATGAAGGTTAATTCCACTGAGGTTTGCTCCACAAAGGTTAACTCCTTCTAAGTTAGCGCCACTTAGGTTTACTGCTGTTAGAGTAGCTCCACTGAGTTTTGCGCCTTTGAGATTTGTCTTTATTAAAACGGCTCCTTTCAGGCTGGCTTTTGTCAAATCTGCGTCTACTAAATTTGCATCGTTGAGCTTGGCAAAACTTAAATCTGTACCATACAAAAATGCGCCTTTCAGTTTTGCCCCTCTTAAGGAAGCTCGGCTGAGGTTAGCTGATCCAAAAGATGCCCCTGAGAAATCTGCCCCGCTCAGATTTGCTCCGCTCAGGTTGGCTCCTACTAAGTTAATTTCACGAAAGTCTCTTTCTCCGGCTGCATATCTCCTTAACAATTCTTCAATATTCATAACAAGTAGTCCTTAATTTTTTTAGCAAATTCTCTTGTTCTAGATTTCCCTGGAAAAAGCAGAAAATTCTTAAAAGTATAAAAAATACATAAAACTTATAAGTATGTGGGTGAAATTAAATGTTACTTGCAATTACTGGGGACTGGTGAATGGTGACAGGGGAAACCACTATACGTTTATTTCTACCAGGACTTACGCAGATACACTAAATACAGGGGCAACCACAGGGGGATTGCCCCTACAGATGGTGTTTATTTTCATAATTTGCGTAAGTCCTGTCTACTTTTGGTAGTTATTATAAAGAAACCCTCCTCGACCCCTCCCTGATATTCGGGGAGGGAGTTTGTTTTATGTTTAATTATGTTGAGTTACTTAATAGCTAAAATATCAACTTGACAAGATGATTTTTTCTGATCCCTACTCTCGAATCAATCACTTTTTAACTTAAAAATATACCTCTTGCATAAATATATTTAACCCCACCCCAGCCCTCCCCTTGGCAAGGGAAGGGAGCCAATTTCCCGCCGAGCTTCGGGGGGATAAAGGGGGGGGATTTGGACTTTTGCAAGAGGTCTAATACATAACTCTACACTATTTAAACCAGGTTAATCTATTGTCTTTTTGGTACTTTAAAATATATGCTGCATTCCGCTTTTCTAGATCTGAAAGTAAATTATTAGGAAATTCGTTCGGTGAATATATAGGTTGATACCATGACTGTTTATTAAAGTGGCTTTGTAATGCTGAATTACGAAAGGTTCTACCATGACGTGCGTAAATAGAATTTCTCATTAGATCTAGTTCAACAGCAGTTTTCGCTGTTAAATCAGTTTCTGTAACTCTTCTAAATGTTAGCCATGCGTATTCGTCTGTCTGGTCTTGTTGTGCTGGTACGTTGAAATTGCTAGAACTAGGAGTAGTGACTTGAGGTGATTTAACTACAGTAGGTGAAGTAGTACTACTGGGGATGTTATTAACAGGTGTTGGGGAAGACTGAGGAGAAGGCAGATTTGTTGTTGAAGTAGTACTACTGGGGATGGTATTAACAGGGGTTGGGGAAGATTGAGGAGAAGGGGGATTTGTTGTTGAAGTAGCTACTTCAGGCGCTGGTTTGAATCTATCAGCAATAACTAAGGATGCAACAATTAAACTTAGGGAAATCATACTCCCAATAATGAGAGCGTTAAAGCGATTTCCTGGGTTAGTGGGCGCTGTGTGTATTGGTACGGTTGGAGGCGGTGGCAGAGTAGGATTTGAAGATTCTGGCGCTGGGTGATAGATATTGATCGTGGGGGGAATAGATACAGGGGAGGATTGTAATGCCTCCAGCATATCTTTAGCTGTAGAATAGCGATCGCGCGAATGTGACTGAATTGCTTTATCCAACACAGCAGCAAAACTAGGACTGACATTTAAAGTATGATCATGCCAAATAATTTCGCCAGTTTGGGCATCAGTCTCTAGTTGTTGTGGTAACTTGGCAGTTAAAAGATAAATTGCTGTTAATCCTAAGCTATATAAATCACTAGCATAAACAGGTCTACCTGCTGTTTGTTCACTAGGCATAAATCCAGGTGTACCAATTACGATTGAACTGGTAGTATTACCTGGAGCATTTACTACTGTTGCCATCGTTTCTTTAACAGCACCAAAGTCAATTAATATTGGTTTTTGATCCTGATGGCGAAAAATAATGTTATCTGGCTTGATATCCCGATGTACTATCCGATGAGAGTGAATATAGTCTAATACTGGTAATAAACTGATTAAAATATCTCGCACATCATTTTCAGTTAATACCCCTTGCTGTTGCACTTTTTGGGATAGAGTTTCGCCTTCTATCCACTGTTGAATTAAGTAAAAATGCCCATCCGCTTCAAAATAGGCATACAAACGAGGTATTTGGGTATTAACTTCACCCAATTGTTCTAAAATTGCTGCTTCCCGTTGAAAACGTTCTTTGACTATCTGATAAACTTGTAAATTGTTGGAAATAGGTTTTAGGCGCTTGATTACGCACCGTCGTCGCGACGGCATTTGGGTGTCTTCTGCTAGAAAAGTGTCGCCAAAACCACCTGTAGCTAAAGCTTTAATCAAGAGATAGCGGTTGTTTAATAGCTGCTGCGTCATTTGCCGCTCCTTATCTTGATGAATGTCAGTCAGCTTTCTAGATCCCAATAATTTATATGGGAGTTGATTTTTCTGGAGATTAATTCTCACTCCTAAGCCATTTTAGCAACTGTCTACTGCTAAGTTACGAAGAAAACCACTCTCCTGAGCTTTTCAGGTAACTTATGTGTAACTTGAACTAAAAGTGGTTACTTTTCGTCACTACAGTATAACTATTGCTAGTTAACTAGAGACATTGGGACATTTTAAGGACATTATTATGAGTCAAGCAGAATTTTATAATAGAGCGATCGCTTTATACCTCCACTCCCTCGATGAACATCACGGCTTCTTGCTGCAATACTGTGAATTATCTATCGGACTGGTGATCGTCAAATCATTAAATAAAGATTATAAAATAGAAAATTGCTTAAATATTAAGTATGATCCAGCTTTTATGGATAATGATTTATCAGCTTTAACAATTCAATATCTTGAAGAAAAAGCTCTCGAACTGGGCATTAAAAAAGTTATCTTGGAATCTTTAGAAGTAGATAGTATTTTAGATTGGTGCAAGAAACCAGAAAATTTAACTAGATAATTCAACACTTTCTTGAACTAGATACATTAAAATCATGTAAATCAGCTTCCCAAATACTAATATAAATAAAATTACAATCTTGTTGTACTATCTGACCTTTTAATGAGCCTTGAGTAAAAGTAAACGAATTGTTTCTACCTTGTTGAACTCGTAACAAGCCCTGTTTAATTTCTGGGGTTGCTCCACCTTCTAATAATCCATTTAAAGTATTTAACATTATTTGTGGCTCTACTGAGTTGGAAAAGGATACTTCTGTTTGGCGAATATTTTCTGTAGTACGATCGTATAAATAACCTAAATCAATTTGATTAGGTTTTAATTTATAGACGACAGCGCGGGTATTGCGCCAAAGTCCTCTAGCATTTAGACTAGGTTTTCCTAGTGTTGCTTGTACATTACTTATAGGTGTACCTGTAGGAAATGCTGGAACTTGATCAGATCTATTTTTGTTTTGACTATTATCAGTTTTAATTACTGGTGAAGGCGATCGCTCTACTATGGGTGAAGGCGATGCTATAATAACTGGCGGTTGCTCCGTTTCTTGTGGTTGTGAAAGAATTGCAGGTTTAGGGGATATAGAAGGTAATGAAGAGGGAGATTCTGAAATAACTGGTGGTATTTCTTTCTGTGAATTAGAAGGCTCAGATTCGTTTGTTTCCTCTGTATTTTTATTTGTTGGTTGTGATGGCGAGGATGATGCTACTTGAGGCATTGGATCAGTATTATTGTTAAAAATTCGGTTGAATGCGATCGCACTACCAACAAACCCACAGATAATTAAGATTGCTAATACCCAAGGTTTCAGCCAGCGTGATTCATTCGATGTGATTATATTGGGCTGACTAGGAGTTTGTTGTGGAGATGCTTGATATTGTCCGCCAGCAGGTGATACTGCTACTGTTGCTTGTGTTCCAAGTGTATTATAAACTGGGGAATTAACACTCTTCTGCAAAGCATTGAGCATTTCCTTTGCAGTCGAGAAGCGATCGCGCGGATGTGGTTGAATAGCCTTATCCAAAACACTAGCTAAACCAGAACTTACACCTGGGGCGCTACCATGCCATATAATCATCCCAGTACGGGGATCTGTTGGCAACTCTTGGGGCAGTTTACCCGTAAGTAAATAGATAGCAGTTAATCCTAGACTATAAAGATCAGTAGCATATACAGGTTGTCCAGCCGCCTGTTCGCTAGGCATAAAACCTGGTGTACCAATTACCATTGTTTGGTTAGTGCTACCCATCGCTTCTTTTACTGCACCAAAATCAATTAGTACTGGTTGGCGATCGCGATCGCGCACAATAATATTATCTGGTTTAATATCTCGGTGAACCATCTGTTTACTATGCACATAGTCCAAAACAGATAAAAGACTCACCAAAATATCTTTAACAGTTTTTTCAGGTAATGCCCCTTGACGCTCAATAATTTTTGTTAAGGTATCACCATCAATCCATTCTTGAACCAAGTAAAATTGACCAGCTTCAGAAAAATAAGCATATAGCTGAGGTATTTGCTTATTTACTTCCCCTAACGCCTCTAAAACAGCCGCTTCTCGCTGAAATCTTGCTTGCACTTGCTGGTACATTTGAGGGTTATTCGTCACTGGTTTAAGTTGTTTAATCACACAGCGACGCGCAGAAGGGAGATGGGTATCTTCTCCTAGAAAAGTGTTGCCAAACCCACCACTTCCCAAAGCTTGAATAATGCGATAGCGATTGTTTAGGAGTGTTAGCGCCATAATACAATTAACAATTAACAATTAACAATTAACAATTAACAATTATAGCAGTAGCCAGGGAGGTTAGGGCATTTAAGGGTTCTGAAACCCTTGGGAATCAAAGCTTTTAAAAAGCTGAAGGCTGATAGCT
>JBARVL010000591.1:0-5431 GCA_049646245.1 Crinalium sp.
ATTTGCTGCATACTCTACAAGGGCATTCATACTTTGCTAATTCTGTAGTTATCAGTTTAGATAATCAAACAATTATCAGTGGCAGTTTGGATAATACTATCAAAGTGTGGGATATCAAGACGGGAAATTTACTGCGTACCCGACAAGGACATTCAGAAATTGTTAATTCTGTAGCTATCAGTTTAGATGGTCAAATATTTGTTAGTGGCAGTGATGACAAAACCATCAAGGTGTGGGATATCAAAACGGGAAATTTGCTGCGTACCCTACAAGGGCATTCACGCATTGTTAATTATGTAGCCATTAGTCCAAATGGTGAAGTTGTTGTCAGTGGCAGTAGGGACAATACTATCAAGGTGTGGGATATCAAGAAGGGAAAATTGTGGCGTACCCTGGAGGGACATTCAGATATTACTTCAGTAGCTATGAGTTTAAATGGTGAAATTGTTGTTAGTGGCAGTAGGGACAATACTATCAAGGTGTGGGATATCAAGAAGGGAAAATTGTGGCATACCCTGGAGGGACATTCAGACTATATTACTTCAGTAGCTATGAGTCCAAATGGGAGAATTGTTATCAGTGGTAGTGGTGACAAAACTATCAAGGTGTGGGATATCAAGAAGGGAAAATTGCTGCGTACCCTAGAGGGACATTCAGATTCTATTACTTCAGTAGCTATGAGTTTAAATGGTGAAGTTGTGATCGGTGGCGATCGCATCGGCACTATCATGGTGTGGGGAGTTAAATAAAAGAAATTTTAATAATTAATTAGTTAGTTCGGCTGACACATAATATCAAGTAGTAAACATACTATAATAATCGCCTGACAAACTTACTTTGTATTAACAATTAGTTTAGAGAAATACTGGATTTCAGCGACGATGAGTTATCATAATCGCACCTAAACCATTAGAAAATATTACATTAAGAGCATTGCCAAAAAATTTGTTTGAGGTCATGCTACCCTGCGACAGGTATAGGATGGCAAATTAAAGATTGCAGAGGTAAAAGTGTAATGTCAGAAAAACCCCAGCAGCCTAGAGAATATGATGCAGTGCTTGGTGGTACTACCGCCACCCCGTCATCAGGGATTGTACTAGGAGGACTCGACGGCGTTAAAAGTCGCTTGGCAAGCGCGTCTGTAGAGGTAAGGGTAAGTGCTGTCAAAGATGCCTTGAATTATGGGGAAACAGGTATAGATTTAGTAATTCAGGCGTTGAATGATTTTTCAGAAGAAGTACAGCGATGTGCCTATTTGTTACTCAGGGAAAAGACAGAGCCGAAAATTCAACAGGTGTTAAAACAGATAAACCCCTTGAAATTTATGGCGTGCCTCCGGTCACTAGAGGGGCATTCAGGCAATGTTAAATGTGTAGCCATTAGTCCGGATGGTCAGACGCTTATCACTGGCAGTGGTGACACAACCATCAAACTGTGGGATATCAACACGGGAAGCTTGCTGCGTACCATAGAAGGGCATTCAAGGGGGGTTGATTCTGTAACCATCAGTCCGGATGGTCAGACGCTTATCAGTGGCGCTTCGGAAGCCATCCAGATGTGGGATATCAAGACAGGAACCTTGCTGCGTACCATAGAAGGGCATCCATACTGGGTTAAGTCTGTAGCCATCAGTCCGGATAGTCAAACGTTTATCAGTGGCGCTCCTGACTTCACCTTCAGGGTGTGGGATATCAAAAAGGGAAAATTGCTGCGTACCCTAGAAGGGAATCCATCGAAGATTAGTTCTGTAGCCATCAGTCCGGATGGACAGACGGTTATCAGTGGCAGTCGCGGTTGGGACAATACAGTCAAGGTGTGGGATATCAAAAAGGGAAAATTGCTGCGTACCTTAAAAGGGCATTCATCGAAGATTAATTCTGTAGCCATCAGTCAGGATGGGCAGACGGTTATCAGTGGCAGTGGTGACAAGACCATCAAGGCATGGGATATCAAAAAGGGAAAATTGCTGCGTACCTTAAAAGGGCATTCATCCTGGGTTAATTCTGTAGCCATTAGTCCGGATGGGCAGACGGTTATCAGTGGCAGTGGTGACAAGACCATCAAGGTGTGGGATATCAAGACAGGAACTTTGCTGCGTACTCTAGAGGGGCATTCAGATTATGTTAATTCTGTAGCCATCAGTCCGGATGGTCAGACGGTGATAAGTGGCGGTAAAGACAAAACCATCAAGGTGTGGGGAGTTGGATAAAAGGAGCTTTAAGAGTTAATAAGTTAGGTTGAGTGAAACAGACTATAAAGTAGTAACCATACTGTAATAATCACCTGACAAGTTCACCCCATTTAAGTCAGCAGTTCTAACAAATGTAGGAGAAGAAACATGGCTGAATATCAAAAAGTTGAATATCGCATTGGCAATCTTTTTTCTTTGGTCATTGGGAAACCATAGGCTATCCGGTTGTGTTATAATCAAGGGCATGATTATCACTTACCAGTACAAAATCAAACCCAGTGCCGAGCAAGTATTCATCCTAAATAACTGGATGGAATTATTGCGTCGTCACTGGAATTTTGCACTCGGTCAAAGGTTAGATTGGTTAAATTCAACTCGTTGTCAGATTAATTGTTGTTCTCTTGTTTCGGAGCCTATTGGCAAAGTTCCAGAAAAGGTAGATTATTATACTCAACAAGCAGAACTTAAAGAAACTAAAAAATTATTTCCAGAGTACAAGGAAATATATACAGAAGTACAACAACTTAATTTACAGCGATTAGATAAAGCCTGGAAACGATGGTTAATTCCTGACAAATCTGGAAAACGTGGGGGTAGACCTAAATTTAAGAAAAAAGGTGAATTAAGATCTATTAGTTTTTCAAGGGTTAATCATTCTAAAGCTGCCTGTTTTTTAGAAGGGAATAAATTAAAGATACCTAAGCTTGGTGTATTTCCAGTAGTATTACATCGCCCTATCCCAGACGGTTTTGTTTTAAAAACAGCAACTATTATTAAAAAAGCTGATGGGTGGTACGTTTCGGTTAGTGCGGAAGATAAAACAGTACCGAGTTTAAAGCCGATTGCTACAGTTAAAACTACCGTTGGTGTAGACGTTGGTTTAAAAGAGTTTTTAACGACATCATCGGGTGAAACTGTACCAGTCCCACAAATTTATAGACAGGCACAAAGTCATTTAGCCCGACAACAAAGGTTTTTATCACGTCAACAAAAAGAATCGAATAGTTACACGAGCCAACAAAATAAAATAGCACGAATACATCAACGTATTCAGCGACAAAGGAAAGATTTTCACTACAAAACGGCTCATAAATTAGTGAGAGAATATGATCTTATTGCTGTTGAAGATTTGCAGGTTAGAAATTTAGCCCGTAATTCTAAACTAGCAAAATCAATTCTTGATGCTGCGTGGAGTTCTTTCGTAACAATACTGGAAGCAGTGGCGGTAAAACGCGGCGTACATATTGTTAAGGTGAATCCACATAACACATCACAGAATTGCTCTGGTTGTGGCGTAAAAGTTCCTAAAAATTTATCGGTTAGGACACATTGTTGTCCGAAGTGTAATTTAACTTTAGACCGAGATGAAAACGCTGCAATAAATATTTTAAATAAGGCATTACAGGCGGTGGGTCACATCGTTTCTGCGGGTGGAGGCTTAGTTGAAAAACAGCCCGTGAAGCCTGAAACTTGGGGTTTTAATGGAGTTCAGTTAGCTCTATTTTAGTCTTGAGAAGCTCCCGTTATATACGAAGTGAAGAGCGGGAGAGAACGTCACCTCCATCAACCGGATAGTTCTGGTATTCAACCAGGTGAATTAATTTAGAGTTGGTTTGACGATGAAAATTTTATTGCCCATGATTTAAAATTAAATCGAGATGAATTTGCAGAAATATTAGAATCGCGCCAACTATTAGAACAAGTCAGACAATCATTAGATGAAGTGCTGGCGATCGCACTTAATAAAGGAATCAACAAAGCTGATATTCAATACGTGCTATTAGTAGGAGGTAGCTGCCTAATTCCCGCCGTACAACAACTAATTGTTTCTTATTTTGGGCGATCGCGCGTTAAATTAGGTAAACCATTTGAAGCAGTAGCGCATGGAGCGTTAGCATCTAGCTTATTAGTAGAGATAGAAGATTATCTGCGACATGGCTATGCAATTCGTCTCTGGGAACCTTATGAAAAGCGATATACATATTTTTCATTATTTGACCAAGGTTGTAAATATCCCTGCCAACGTTCCGAACCTTTAACACTGCAAGTAGCTAAAGATGGACAGCGAGAAATTCGTTTAGATATAGGCGAAATTGCTGCTGTATCAAAAGCCGAAGTCAACTATGATATTAATGGCAGAATGACCAGTAGCGAACTTCACAAACAAACTGATTTTCGTTCATTAGAAAGTGACCATGATGCAGTTTGTATAGCTCATTTAGATCCGCCTGGACAATTAGGTGTCGACCGAATTTCTGTGCAGTTTGAAGTGAATCAACAACGGGTTTTACTAGCAACAGTGAGGGATTTGCTGACTAGACGAGTGTTGGTGGATCAAGGTGCGATCGCTAAACTTAAATAATTGGTAAAACTGTTTCATTTTTTGTAGGGGCAATCCCCCCGTGGTTGCCCCGATACTGGTGCGGGGTAGGCACGGGGGCGCTACCCCTACAAAATCCTAATTCCTTGAGAATGAAACAGCTTAAAAAGGGGGGAACATTCAAAGTCCCCCTTATTAAGGGGGATTTAGGGGGATCTCTGCGTAAGTATTGAAGATAATATTGTTCAACGTTGCTAACTTTTTTAAAGTCAATATATCAAATTTCAACTAAACCCACCTACCTACAACTACTCTTACAGTTCCATCTTCTAAAACTTCTTCCTCCTCAACATTAAAACCTTGCTCCTGCACAGTCGTCATCAATGTCTTATGAGCATACTTATGAAGTATTGAATTAACAAAATCCTGTTGATTAATCTTTGCTCCCCAAAAGTCAGCTACTAACTCGTAATTTTCACCATCGCGCCTAAATCCTAAATCATAACCATTATTCTGACGGATGACATATTCAGCATGAGTTTTGTTACCTTGATATCCGCGCACCGTTGTATTTTGCTCTACTTGATGCCCTAATTCTTGCAAAACGCCTTGTAGAATTTCGCCATTTTTTATCTGCACTTTGATAGTAGTAAAGTGGGACATATTAAACCTCCTTTAATCAACTTCCAGGGGACTGATACCGCGTTGCTGAGTAAATTGCTTCAACTCTTCAACAAGCTGGTTATCAATAGAAGCAGTTCTAGCTCCTGCTTGTGCTGCCCACCGTTTTAAATCTTCAATTTGGTGACGTGCGATCGCAGCTAGTGGTACTGTTTCTTTAATTGAATGCAAAATATCCTCAGTCGTAAAGTCTCGACGTTGACCATTTTCTCCTAGTCCAAATGCTCGGTGCATAGCAT
>JBARVL010000592.1:0-27955 GCA_049646245.1 Crinalium sp.
CAATTAAAAACCATTGCACCTACCTAAAAGAACGGCAACTATTAACAAGAGTAATGAATTTATCCAGATTACATTCCCAAAATTTGGGTTTTAAGTGATAGATTGCTGCTTAATTTCCTCATTGGCGCGGCGTAGCACACCGTTGATAAACCGCCGTCCATCTTCATCGCTGTAGCGTTTTGCCAACTCGACAGCTTCATTAATCGCTACTTTATCTGGAACGCCTAGAAACCAAATTTCTGCTACGGCAATTCTGAGGATATCGCGATCGATCCGAGGTACGCGGTTTAACTGCCACTCTTTTAAAGTTGAACTCAAAAGTTCATCAATTTCACTACGTCGGCGGCTAACGGTAGTGAGAATTTCTAGGCAGTAAGCACGAACATCGTGTTGATTAGCTTTCTGAATAAAATCTGGTAGTTCCAAAGCATTGCCCAAGCGGTTAATTGCTGCTTGTGTAAGTTCAACTGCATCACTGACCATTGTTCTGGCACTTTGGACATCAGAGGCGCGGGTTTGGCTACTGAGGAGGCGATCGCTACTACGTTGTAGTTCTGCTGAGGCAGCTTCTAACGCTTCTTGGGCTTCACCTGTCAGTGTGCTAATAGCAGCCACCATTACATTAGAAAGCTGTTGTGTTGATAGTTTTTCGAGTGAATTAGGCAGTTGAGACAAGCTCAAAACAGCCAAATCACGAGCAATTTTACGGGGTTGCATAGGAATTTTTTTAGTTTATAGGCTTAGAAATAATAACTAAAAAATCAAGCGTTTGGGAGGAAATACTTAATAGCGGTTTTATGTAATCGTGCATTATGGCAGTTTTTGAACAAAATGCCACTTAAAGAACGGGTTTATCACTGTTCAAGTTGTGGTTTATGTTTAGATCGTGATTTGAACGCAGCAATTAACCTGTCAAGAACCTCTGGCTTAGAGGGGATAGCCTGTGGAGCGGGTACTGCCGACAGTCCGCGATGAAGCAGGAAGTAAACATCATAATTGTGTATGATTTATTGGTTATGCACGATTTGTGTCAGTTTTATGAAGCAGATTAGGGAATTTTTGAGGCTTGAGTTTGCCACTAACAAGTTAATTTTTCACTCAAAACTCAAAATTTAATCACATCAAAAATTGCGTGTCGTGCATAAATTAACCTTCTTCTGCGGGAAAAACTTGCCGTGAGATCTCTGGAATATCTGAGATGGGTTGTTCTAGGGGTTTCTGGTTATACGAGGGAGGTAGTATCGGCGTTGACGATCCAGGGTTGACAATTCCACCAGAAACAACCACCTTAAAAGCATCTTCAATAGACATTGATAAATCTATCACGTCACTGTCTGGCACAATCGCATACCAGCCTGTTGTCGGATTAGGTGTTGTGGGTATAAAAACACTCAACATTCGCTCAGACATCTGAGACTGGATTTCACTATTGATCGTACCTGTAACAAAAGCTAATACCCACATCCCACGCCGAGGATACTCCACCATAATTACGCGACGAAATTTATCATTAGAATCCTTGAGTAGAGTTTCTAGAAGCTGTTTCAGTGTTTTATAGACCGACCCTGCTAAGGGAATTGCTTGCAGAAGTTGCTCCCCAATGTCTAGTAGCCACCGTCCTACAATATTACGTGCCATTAAGCCAATCAGCATAATGCACATTAGGGGGACAGTTAGCCCGACTAACAAATTCAACAGATTGACCAAGATCGGATTCAGCCCATCAAAGGGATTGATTTGCTTGGGAATTCTGGTCAAAAAGTTAATCACCCAGTTGGCAATAGTAATTGTCAGCCAAATGGTGGTAGCTAGGGGAATTACTACCAATAGACCTGCAATCAAATCATTTTTTAAGTCCTGCTTAAAGCGTTGAAGCACAGATCGCCGACTCTCCTTACAACTAGCTGTGAAAAAGCTGTTGATGCCACTTAAACCTATCAAGATTAGTTGGCATCTTTTCAGGCTGGAAACATCGTTCCATAATGGCTTCCTTAAGACTTGCAACAATTATTGACAAGTCTTAAGGAAGCCAACCTTAATTTGGGTTGCTCTAATAACAATTTTATGAGCAGATGGCAAATACATATAAAAAAAGCGTACAATCGGTCGCAAGGGCATATTAACTAGGTTGAGACGCTGGCACTTCAGAGAAATTGTGATAGTTGTTGCTGTCTTTAGGCTAAGGACTAGCTGACTATCGGTCAACTATTCCTAATCGTTAACAACAACTATAAGCCTTTCAAGGGTGAAGCAAGAATCTCCAGTCACAGCGCCAGCTTGACGGGAGAGTGTCAACTACCGTGATTTAACTTTACGACGACCACCTTGAGAAAATCCGATACTTCTCAACCCTGTCCAGCCCAGGGCAATATAACCAAGAGCCAGAAGTAAACTACTCAAACCAGTTCGTATACCTAACTTCAAAGCTTGTTCATTAGCTTTTTTCTCTGCATCTAGCTTACGGCTACGAATCTGTGCTTTTAGTGTCTCCAATTGTTGATTAATAGCTTTGGGGTCTTGCTTAAATGTCTGTAACTGATCTCGGATTGCTGTTAATCTAGCCAGTTCTTCCCCTTGGACTTGACCACTGTTGATCGCTTGATCAAGCTCTTTGAGTCGCTGTTCATTTTTCGCCAAAGCTTCCACCTGCTGTAATTGGTTTTGCAGTTGGGCTTCAGCTTGAGAGGCACCTTGGCTAATCTGAGTAAGTGCTAACTCTTTTTGAGTATTAATATTACTCAAATGTAATGGCACTAGCAGTAGAAAGATTAACCCCAGGAAACTAGAGAGCAACAATGCCCAAAATCTTAAATCTTGCCAGGGTTGTCCCGGTGCAGGATGATTGTCACGGGTACTCATCCAATATCCAGCTATTAATAAAGCTATACCTACTAGGGGAATAATTCCGCGATCAACTAACTGCGCTGTTGTGTTGAGTTGCCAAGCTTTATCGGTGGGATTAAACGGAAACAACAGAACGATATAGTCAAGGAGAGAAGAAAGAATCATAATCGCTCCAACTAGCTTTAAGGCTAGGGCAGCAAATTGATTGCTATTAGCTGTTTGCATCGGTAACGCCAAATTGTTAGTAATCTTCCAGTTTAAACTTAACTATTAGTTATTGGTCAGGTGTGATTGATAATTGTTAATTGATAATTGTTAATTGTTTTTTTGCTGGTAATATTTGGTGGATATGAGAAATTGCTCTGAAGATATGAAAAAAATAATTGAAGTTTTACCGGACGGGGCTGCCTTGACTGAGCGATCGCTCAATTTGATTTTAGATAAACTACACTCAGCAATTGAAGATCGTGGGGTGTTTACGATCGCGTTATCTGGCGGCAGTACTCCTAAACCTTTGTATGAGGCGATCGCCCAGCAAAACCTACCTTGGGATAAAATTCACATTTTTTGGGGTGATGAGCGTTACGTCCCCCCTGACGACCCTGATAGCAACTTCAGGATGGCTCGTGAGGCTTGGTTAAATCAAGTTGATTTTCCCCCAAGTAACATTCATCCTATGCCTACACAGGGAGAAGCCGCAACTTCTGCTGATCTGTATGAACAAGAACTGCAAGAGTTCTTTAAAACTGCGCCTCTTGAGTTTCCGGCTTTTGATGTAATTTTGCTAGGCATGGGAGATGATGGACATACAGCATCGCTATTTCCCCATACAGATGCTTTACAGGTGCGCGATCGCTTAATTACTGTTGGTAATAAAGATGGTCAACCTCGTATAACATTTACAGTGCCACTAATTAATCAGGCGCGTTGTGTATTGTTTGTTGTAGCTGGTGCAAATAAACGACAAGCTTTAGCCCAAATATTTGCTCAAGAAGGCGATGACCTTGCCTACCCATCTCGGCTAATACAACCCCAAGCAGAACTTTGGTGGCTTCTAGATCAAAATGCTGGTCAAGATCTGCACTCAACAAACTAACAAGTCAGAATATATATATAAATCTGACAGCCAGAAGAGAGAAGGAAATCATCAAAACAACATTTTAAGGAGTTTTTTTATGATTGTTTGCCCAAATTGCACCCACCAAAACCCAGAGGGAGCAACTCAATGTGAGGCTTGCTATACACCTTTACCCACAACCACCAATTGCCCTAGTTGCGGTGCATCAGTTCAAACTGATGCTACTTTTTGTGGTCAGTGTGGCTCTAGTCTGAAACCTAGTACATCCGCAAAAGAGGTAGCAAATGCGCCGGATTTAGTCACCCCTGATCCTTTGGTCGCGCCAGAAACATTGGTGGTTAACCCTCAGGCATCCCCTCAGATGCCTTCGCTCCCTGATCCACAAATTGCTCCCGATTTAGAGATTCCTGCTACCGCCATCAGCACTCCACCGCAGGCGGAGGCTCAAGCTAGCGTCAATCCTTCCACCCCACCATCAACAACGCCATCTGGTAGTGCCAAAACTCAACTCCAGCTACAAACATCCCGCTTACTGCACGTTCAAACCAATACACTGATTGAATTGCCACAAAATCTCTCAGTCCTTCATATCGGTAAGCCGAACGATCAGATTCCCCCTGATATTGATGTTTCAGGTTTCCCGAATTCTGAAATAGTTTCTCGGATTCATGCTGATATTAGATTAGAAGGAGACACCTACTATCTTGAAGATGTGGGCAGTGCCAATGGTACTTACATTAACCACACCCCCCTACCTAGAGGAAATCGTCACCGTCTGAGACCAGGCGATCGCATTAGTCTAGGTAAAGGTGACATGATGACATTTTTATTCCAGATTGCTTAATGCCACTAGCTTATATGTTTCTGGCTATCAACTGCTAAATCATAACTTACATCTAGAAACAATCATTATGGTGATTGCAGAGGCAGTTGTTTAAGTGATACCCTAGTTTTGGCAATTTAAAGCTGTTCGTGGTTAGCTGGCTAAGTTTCAAAGCTCTATCAAGCTGTAGAAAAAATGTCAGCAACCTCATAGCACCATTATTTCGGAAACAATCATTAATTGGTTTGGCTCCTCCAAAATGTTATCAATTTGTAATACCAAGATAAATAGTTTTATGAAGCAGTTATTAGCGATTAGACAGTTAATTAACTGTCGCTGGCAATCCTAGTAGTTAGAAAGAAACAATTACTATTGATACTTAGTAAAAAATTCAACAGTAAATCTTAGAGCAATTTCAGTAACTCCAATTCTGAAATTTCAGCAAATTCACATTTGATTTGTTGTTTCTATGATGATCTGAAACTGCTTAAACAACACTCTTTGTAAAGATGTAACACCCGTGATTACACTGACTCTGCTGCATCCTCTACAATCTGTCCCAGTCCAAAGCTGGACTTTTGAGTCTGAATCAGTTGTTCAGATTGGGCGGTCAACTGATAATCATGTCATTCTTTACAGCGCCGTAGTTTCCCGCCATCATGTAGAACTACGCCTTAGTGCTTCTGGCTGGGAAGTTGTAAGTTTAGGTGCTAATGGTACTTATTTAGATGGAAAACGCATTACTCAAGTACCTGTGGTAGATGGAATGGTAATTCGCCTTGCTAGTTCTGGTCCTAAAATTCAAATCAGAATTGGTTCAGTACAAGCAGAGGGGAAGCAAAAAACTGCGACATCTACAACTTCCTCCCCTACAACTACCCCTCAATCTTCAAAAGAAACATTTGTACATACCCGTTCAATTGATTTAGAGGATCAGACACAAATCGATCTCCATCTTTCTTCTTTTTATAAAAATTATTCTGAGCAAGTATAGCAATATACCTGCTCACAATTGAGAGACGGATGGGCGATCAACCATCCGCTATATCTAAAAAAAACGATTAATTAAAAATAACTGCGATTAACCATCTGTTGCTATTGATCATCCTCATACTCCACCCAACTATTAGGAGTTTCAGATACAGCCACTTTCAACTGCACCCCTTGCGGGACTCGCTTCTTCGTCTCATCGTAAATATACTTAGCAATCATCTCTGCGGTTGTCTCATAACCCTCTGGTAACACCTCGTTTAAAACACAGTGATCCAACCCTCCCTTAGTGGCATCTTGCTTTGCCCAACGCAACGTCCTAAAATCGGCTACCATCACTTTGTGAGGAACATATTGTGATGAATGCAACTGCCCAGAAGTCGCCTCTACCTTGACTTTATAGGTGTGTCCGTGCATTCGACCACAAGGGCCGTCATAGTCTTTAATATAGTGGGCGCTATCAAAAGTAAATTCCGTAACCAATTTCCAACGAGGCATTGATCTAAATTAATCTTATGAGTTGTATCAAATCTAGTCTGTCACTTATTCACGCCCAAAACTTTTAATTCAGCGAAAAAACCATTAATTATATTATGAACACAGAAATATCGACTGTCTGGGACAAAATGCAGAAAATGGTGAACGACTTCATCATTTTGCTGCCTAATCTTGTGCTAGCACTAATTGTTTTTGCTATCTTCTTTTTTATCGCTAGGGCAATTAAGCAAGTAGTCAGAAAATTGACGCGCGATCGCCGCCAAGCTCGTAATTTAGGCATGGTGTTAGGGAGATTAGCACAAGGGACAACGATTCTAGCGGGATTGTTTATTTCTCTGTCGATCGTCATTCCCTCTCTCAAAGCAAACGATCTTGTGCAGCTATTGGGAATTAGTGGGGTCGCGATCGGGTTTGCCTTTCGCGATATACTGCAAAACTTCTTAGCGGGTATTTTAATTTTGCTAACTGAACCTTTCCAAATTGACGATCAAATTGTCTTCAAAAACTTTGAGGGAACTGTAGAACAGATTCAAACACGGGCAACGACAATTAGAACTTATGATGGTCGGCGAATTGTGATTCCGAATTCCGAGCTATTTACAAACTCAGTAATCGTAAATACTGCATTTGAAAATCGTCGCTTACAGTATGACGTTGGTATTGGCTACGGTGATGATATTAACGAAGCAAAACGATTAATTTTAGAGGCAATTAATCATACAGATGGGGTGATGGAAAATCCTGCTCCTGATGCGCTCGTTGTAGAACTGGCTGGTAGTTCGGTCAACATCCGCGCTCGCTGGTGGGTTCAACCGCCTCGTCGTGCAGATGTATTAGACTTGCAAGATCAAGTATTGACCAATATCAAAAATAAACTGACGGCAAATGGGATTGACTTACCCTTTCCAACTCAGCAAATTCTCTTCCACGATCAGACGGAAGCAACCGATGGCGATCGCACCCGTCAACGAGAAGGCTGGCCCGCAGGAAAAGGCGAAGTTCCGCAGCCGCGTACTATCAGTAATGCACTATCCTCGCTGAACTTTCAAGGAAATGGTTCTGAAGCTGGCAGGGTCGAACAGGCTCCAACAACTCAGGATAATTGATGAAAAATACCAAATTCAGCAAACTTTGGGACTCACTAAATGCGAGTTTTTGGTTTATACCAACACTGATGGTTATATTGGCGATCGCGCTTTCATTTATAACTATCGGGATTGACCAACGTCTAGAAGTAGATCTCATCGAGAATTTAGGGTGGGCTTATGCTCTCGGTCCTAGTGGCTCCCGCGCCATTCTCTCAGCAATTGCTGGTTCAATGGTCAGTGTTGCTACAACTGCCTTTTCAATTACAATTGTTGCACTTCAGCTTGCGTCTTCGCAGTTTGGACCTCGATTGCTGCGTAACTTCATGCAGGATACGGGCAATCAGATTGTACTTGGCACTTTCATATCCACGTTCGTTTATAGCCTGCTGGTGCTGCGAACCATCAATGGTGTTGAAGAAAACGAGTTTGTGCCGCATCTGGCGGTAACGTGCGGTATCGGACTGGCGATCGCCAGTATTGGTGTGCTGATTTACTTCATCCACCATTCAGCTTCTTCTATTCAGGTGGATCAAGTTATTACGAAGGTCGGTCACGAGTTAGATGATGCGATTGATCGGCTCTTCCCCAAAAAGATTGGGCGGGGTGGATCACAGCAACGACAAGAACCAAGTACATCAGACATTCCAGCCGATTTTGATCGCGATGCCTGCCCCGTTAAAGTCAAAAATAGCGGCTATATCCAGGCGATTGATGAAAGCCAAATTATGCAAATCGCTAAGGAAAATAATCTTTTGCTGCAAATTCAGCATCGTCCGGGAGATTTTGTCGTGCGCGGCAGTAACCTGGTGCTAGTTTTTCCTGGGGAACAAGTTAACAAGCAGCTGACGGGGAAAATCAACGATGCTTTTGTTCTAGGGTTACAGCGCACCGATCAGCAAGACGTAGAATTTTCTGTAAACCAGCTGGTTGAAATTGCAGTACGCGCCCTTTCACCCGGAATTAACGATCCATTCACTGCCGTCCGTTGTATCGACCAACTTAGCGTAGCTTTGTGTCATCTGGCAGAAAAAGAGATTCCCTCTCCCTATCGCTACGACGACGATGACCAGCTTCGCGTCATTGCTGGTGCGATCGCGTTTGCAGATGTAACGGATGCTGCCTTTAACCAAATTCGCCAGTATGGAACATCCAGTGTAGCGGTAACAATGCGTTTGCTGGAGGCGATCGCAACTATTGCAACTTTCACCCATAACAAAACAGACCGTGCGGCACTGCTGCGTCATGCCAATATGATTAATCGCGGTAGCCAAGAGGAAATATCCGAAGAGTTAGATCGCCAAGATATTCAAGAGCGTTATCTAGCCGCCGTCAAAGCAATAGAACAGCATTGATACCTCAAAAAAATCTTGCAGACAAATTTGCTTGCTCTCCACAACTTGTTGCAAAAATCGTGAGACTTTTCGCTTAAGCTGCCATGCTCGGACAGATTATGGCTTAGTATATAAAGATACATCTTTTGATAGATGGAAATTGTCACTCAAAAGCAATGAAACCAGAAACCCCTAACTCACTTGCCCGTACTCCTTTATACGAACTTGCGTTAGAGCAAAAAGCACGACTGACGGCTTTTTCCGGTTGGGAAATGCCTGTTCAATATATAGGTATCACTCAAGAACATACGGCGGTGCGGACGGCGGCGGGGATGTTTGATATTTCCCACATGGGTAAATTTGTTCTTAGGGGCAGACAGTTAATCGAAAAGTTACAAGTTTTAGTACCTTCAGATCTCGGTCGTTTAAAACCAGGGCAAGCACAATACAGCGTTTTACTAAATTCTCAAGCTGGTATTATTGATGATATCATTTTCTACTACCAGGGTGAAGATGGTGGTGAGCAAAAAGGAGTTTTGATTGTCAACGCTGGAACCAAGGATAAGGATAAAGCTTGGTTGTTGACACATCTCAATTCATCTGAGGTTAATTTCTTGGATGTATCTTCAGAAAAAGTTTTGATTGCGGTGCAAGGCGCACAAGCAATAAATTATTTACAGCCTTTTGTTAAAGAAGATTTATCAACCCTGAATGCTTTCGATCATATAGAAGCAAATGTATTAGGCAACACATCTTTTATCGCTAGGACTGGCTACACTGGCGAGGATGGGTTTGAGGTGATGGTAGATCCATCTGTGGGTGTGGAATTATGGCGAAGTCTTTTCGCTGCGGGTGTTATTCCTTGTGGTTTGGGTGCTAGAGATACACTGCGTCTAGAAGCTGCAATGGCACTTTACGGACAAGATATCGACGAAACAACTACTCCCTTAGAAGCTGGTTTAGGTTGGTTAGTTCATCTGGATACTAAAGGTGATTTTATCGGACGTGCTGTGCTGGAACAGCAAAAAGCCGCAGGTGTAGGCATTCGCTTGGTAGGGTTGGAAATGCAAGGGCGTTACATTGCTCGTCATGGCTACCCAGTCTTAGCGGCGGGGGAAGCGGTGGGAGTTGTGACTAGCGGGACACTTTCGCCAACATTAGGACGTGCGATCGCACTAGCTTATGTTCCCACACAATTATCTAAAATTGGTCAGCAATTAGAAGTAGAAATTCGTGGAAAAGCTTACCCAGCTACTGTAGTTAAAAAACCTTTTTATCGCTCCCCCAACCGAGTAGCTACTAAATAATTGCTCATAATTATTTATAAACACTGATATTTTAATTTGAGTTTGTCGTAGGCATAAATTATGTTTGTGTTAAGGATAGTTTATTAATTACTTATACAAAATAACATTAAATTACTGATTTATTTAATTATTTGGGAGATAAATATCAGTTACACTAAAAATCATGCTAGGCAATAAAATCAAGGAGTTTTGTGATGATGAATTTGAAAGACACATATCCTGGTTTTTCAGCTTCATATATTTTTCAGACCCAGAAACTCAATTTAGAATCAACTATCCAAGAACTTTCGTTATACAATTTTCAAACTGAGTATACAACTTTAGTTGGTGAGGTTGCTCAGGTTTTTAAAGCCAATCCTTTTTTACCAGGAGTAATATTAACAAATCAAAATCACTTCTTTGGAATGATTTCTAGAAATTGTTTTTTAGAACACTTATTTAGCCATGACGGGATTGAATCTTTTTATAAAAGACCAATTAAGGCTTTATGCTTATCAAGCAGTAAAACAATTTTAGTTATCAACAAGCATACATTAATTGATACAGCATCCCAAGCCTATCTAGAACGGGATTTTGAGCTAATTAATGAGCCAATTTTAGTTGAAATAGAACCAGGTAACTACAAAATATTGGATGCACATCAATTACTATTAGCTCATTCTTATCTATATCAACTGACGCAACAAAACTTACACTCCTACGAAACTAAAAAAACTCCTCTAAATCCACATAATCATTTACGAGAGGTGACAAATTCTCGACAGCAAATAGAAAAGGTTGTAGAAAACTCATCAGTAACCAAATTCAATGAAAAATGCTACCAAAATTTAATTGAAGCTAGTAGCGATTGGAGTTGGAAAATAAATGAGAATGCTGTTTATACTTACATTAGCCCAAATATTGAAAAAATTTTAGGTTATGAAGCAGAAGAAATAATCGGCAAAACTCCGTTTGATTTGATGCCAGCAGCAGATGCAAAAAATATTGCTAATATAGTTAGTGGTAATGTCAATACCCATCAGACTTTTACCTGTATTGAAACTGCAATTATTCATAAAGACGGTAATTTAGTAATTATTGAAAATACTGGAGTTCCATACTACGACGCAGGTGGAAGATTTCGTGGTTATCGGGGGATAAGTCGCAACATTACTGAACGTAGGCTGGCAGAAATTGAGTTACGAAAGTCTTTAAATAAAGAAAAAGAACTTAATGAAATAAGAACTCGCTTTATTTCAATGGCATCTCACGATTTTCGTACTCCGTTGGCGACAATTCTATTCTCTACTGATTTATTGAAAGTATTTGGACATCAATTTAGTCAGTCAAAAAAAGAGCAGTATTTAAATAAGATTCAGTCGCAAGTTAAAAATATGACTCAGCTATTAGATGATGTCTTATTAATTGGTAAGGCTGAATCAGGAAACATGGAATTTAAACCTGTAACGCTTAACTTGGAAGGATTTTGTCGAGAAATTTTAGAAGAAATTGAGTTAATAACAGGGAATAAGCATAGCTTTGTTTTTAAATGCCAGCGTGAATGTTATGAAGGAGAATGTTCAATATTTCAAATAGATCCCAAGCTTTTACGACAAATATTGACTAACTTATTGTCTAATGCTGTTAAATATTCTCCTGAAGGTGGGACTATTCAATTAAAATTATTTTGTCAAAATGAACAAGCAATATTTCAAATAAAAGATGAAGGAATCGGAATTCCTTTGGAAGATCAAGAACGTCTGTTTGATCTTTTTCACAGAGCTAGTAATGTTGGTAATATTTCTGGGACAGGTCTGGGAATGGCGATTATTAAACAAGCGGTAGAATTACATGGAGGAACTATATCTTTTGAAAGCGAAGTAAATAGAGGAACTACTTTTACTATCAGCATTCCTACAAGTCAAAGATAAATATTGAGTGCTAGTCTATTGCAAAAGTTGAGTTGAATTGCTCCATATTATTATCTGCAATCTAGCGATGGCGATCGCCATGCCCTATATTAATCTTCATAGAAAAGAGCATACTAGCGGGGGGGATGTTTGAGAGTGAAAACCAGGTGCGATCGCACCCACTTACCTGCCTACCCATTTTGGAACTACAATTTTTGCACCCTCGACGCTATTTGAGCCATTTTTTCGCACAATATAATAATTAATCGCTGAGTGCGATACTCCTGCGGAGTCGCTACGCGATCGCAAATATAGTGAGGAAATAAAATGGCTCTGGAATATCCTGAAGACTTAAAATACCTTGATAGCCACGAATATGTGCGTTTAGAAGGCGAAATTGCCACTGTCGGCATAAGTGCCTTTGCCGTAGATCAGCTAGGTGATATTGTGTTTCTAGAACTGCCTGATGTCGGTGATGCGGTAGAAAGGGGAGAGACATTTGGCAATGTTGAATCTGTTAAAGCTGTTGAAGACCTCAAATCTCCTGTTAGTGGTACTGTCGTAGAGCGTAATGATGTGATGGTAGAAACTCCAGAACAGCTTACAGAAGATCCTTACGGCGAAGGTTGGTTACTGAAGGTGCGCGTTAATGACTCGGATCAACTTGAAGATGCTATGTCGGCTAGTGAATACCGCGCACAGGTAGAGGGGGATTAAAGAGGCAGAGGAGGCAGAGGAGGCAGGGGAGCAGAGGAGCAGAGGGGCAGAGGAGCAGAGGAGCAGAGGGGCAGAGGAGCAGAGGGGCAGAGGAGCAGAGGGGCAGAGGAGCAGAGGGGCAGAGGAGCAGAGGAGGCAGGGGGAAATCAGAAGTAAAAATGTTATTGGTGAACATTTGCACAATAATTCCGATGCGTTACAGATGCCGATCAAAGAAAAGCTATTTGTGCTTAATTGTTGCAGAATATGAAGTAGTCACCTTTACCTTTATAGAGCAACTTTGGGCAACTTAGAGCCATCACCAAAAATTTAAGTTAGAAGCCCCGACTATATAAAGGTGTAGTCGGGGTAGTTTACTATACGCCTGTTTAGACATATATATTTCCCCTACGCCATCTTCTTTTATGTCAGATTCAAACTACGAGCAAAATACACTTGAATTGAGCGGATCTGAGTTGAATGCCGATCAAAAAGCGACAACAGGAACTGCAAAAACGGCTGTAAGCAGTTCTAATGGTTTACAGTCCAATGGTGCAAAAATAACTACACAAAAACCGTCGCTGGATTTAACTTGGCTGGCGCATGGAGATAATTTTGTCCAACGGCATATTGGTCCAGATTCCGACGAAGTTCAGCAGATGCTGGATGTCTTGGGTTGTGACACCCTGGAATCTTTGATTGACAAAACAATTCCCTCAGCTATCCGTATTAACAAACCGTTGAATTTGGGGGAAAGTCGCAGTGAGTCTGAGTTACTTGGGGAGTTGAAGGATATAGCATCCAAAAACCAACTCTTTCGCTCATTCATCGGTATGGGTTATTACAACTGCATCACACCTGCTGTGATTGGGCGTAATATTCTGGAAAACCCAGCTTGGTACACTCAATACACCCCTTATCAGCCAGAAATTGCTCAAGGGCGCTTGGAAGCATTACTCAACTTCCAAACAATGGTAATAGATCTCACAGGTTTGGAAATTGCCAACGCTTCTTTACTTGATGAAGGAACGGCTGCTGCTGAAGCCATGACCTTAAGTTATGGCATTAAGGAAAAAAGTAAGGTAAAAGCGTTTTGGGTGTCCCAAGATTGCCACCCACAGACCATAGATGTCATAAAAACCCGTGCCATACCTCTAGGAATAGAAGTAATTGTAGGTAATCATCAAACCTTTAATTTTGAGCAGAAAGTTTTTGGTGTATTGCTGCAATATCCCGCTAGTGATGGCGCTATTTATGATTACGAAGATTTTATTAATCGCGCCCATGCAGCAGATGCTTTAGTAACGGTAGCAGCAGATTTATTAAGTTTAACTTTGCTAAAACCACCAGGGGAATTTGGCGCTGATATTGCTGTGGGAAATACTCAGCGTTTTGGTGTACCTCTAGGTTATGGAGGTCCTCACGCGGCTTACTTTGCTACGAAGGAAGCTTATAAAAGACAACTTCCAGGGCGACTGGTGGGGGTTTCTAAAGATGTTCATGGACAACCCGCGTTGCGTTTAGCTTTGCAAACACGGGAACAGCACATCCGCAGAGATAAAGCTACCAGTAATATTTGTACCGCCCAAGTTTTACTAGCTGTAATTGCTAGTATGTACGCGGTTTATCATGGTTCAAAGGGACTTAAGCAAATTGCTGAACGCATTCACAAATTAACTGTTGTATTAGCAACAGGGTTGCAGCGTTTGGGTTATGAAGTTAAATCGGAATTATTTTTCGATACTTTGCGAGTAAAGGTAGAAAGTAGCGCAGATATTTTAGAACGTGCGATCGCACGTCAAATTAATCTCCGCCAAATAGATAAAGATACCTTGGGCATATCTTTAGATGAAACCACCTCAAAACAAGATTTAATTGATTTATTTGAGGTCTTCGCAGGAGATGAAACTGTTCCTTTCACAGTTGAAGAACTAGCAAGCAATGCTAATTCTAAATTCGATCCCCCCTTACCCCCCTTAAAAAAGGGGGAAATGACATCCCTTGTTCGCACCAGCAGCTTTTTAACTCACCCCGTCTTTAACCAGTACCACTCAGAAACCGAGTTACTGCGTTATATGTATCGCTTGCAGTCTAAAGATTTATCTTTGACAACTGCAATGATTCCACTAGGTTCATGCACGATGAAGCTAAATGCTACATCAGAAATGATCCCGATCACTTGGGCTGAGTTTGCCCAAATTCACCCATTTGTACCCTTAGCACAAACTCAAGGTTATCAAATTCTGTTCCACCAGTTAGAACAATGGTTGGCAGAAATTACAGGTTTTGCAGGTATTTCCCTACAACCGAATGCAGGTTCTCAAGGGGAATATGCAGGACTTTTAGTTATTCGTCAGTATCATCTACAACAAGGCGATCATCGTAATATTTGCTTAATTCCTCAATCTGCACACGGGACAAACCCTGCAAGTGCAGTAATGGCGGGGATGAAAGTAGTTGCTGTTGCTTGTGATGATCAAGGCAATATTGATGTAGCTGACTTAAAAGCTAAAGCCGAGAAGCACAAAGATGATTTAGCCGCTTTGATGGTGACATATCCATCTACACACGGGGTATTTGAGGAATCTATCTTAGAAATTTGTGAAGTTGTACATCAGTACGGCGGACAAGTTTATATGGATGGGGCGAATATGAATGCCCAAGTAGGGTTATGTCGTCCTGCTGATTTTGGCGCTGATGTTTGTCATTTAAACTTGCACAAAACATTCTGTATTCCTCACGGCGGCGGTGGTCCTGGTATGGGACCAATTGGTGTAAAATCCCATTTAGTGCCGTTTTTACCGACTCATCCAGTTGTTCCGGTGGGAACAGAACAAGGAATAGGTGCGATCGCATCTGCGCCTTGGAGTAGTGCTAGTATTCTCCCGATATCTTGGATGTACATTGCCTTAATGGGTGGTGCTGGACTAACCAAAGCTACCCAAGTAGCAATTCTCAACGCTAATTACATCGCCAAGCGACTAGAAGCTCACTATCCTGTTTTATATCAAGGTAAAAACGGTTTAGTTGCTCACGAATGTATCTTAGATTTACGGCAATTCAAGAAAACTGCGGAAATCGAAGTTGATGATATTGCCAAACGTTTAATAGACTACGGTTTCCATCCTCCAACTGTATCTTGGCCTGTTCCTGGGACAATTATGGTAGAACCGACAGAAAGCGAATCTAAGCAAGAATTAGACCGCTTCTGTGATGCCATGATTGCTATTCGTGAAGAAATAGCAGAAATTGAGTCTGGAAAAGTAGAACGGAAAAACAACGTTCTCAAGAATGCACCACATACACCCGCAGATTTAACCGCGAGTGAATGGAATCGTCCTTACTCACGCGAGCAAGCAGTGTATCCTGTTAATGGGGTGCGGGAACACAAATTTTGGCCAGCAGTAGGTAGGATTGATCAAGCGTATGGCGATCGCAATTTAGTTTGCTCTTGTCTACCAATGGACGCTTATACCAGCAATAGTTAATCTGTTAATGGTTAATGGCAACTAACCATTAACCACTACAGGACTTACGCATGACAGGATAGTGTGAGCATAAAAACTTGCGTTTCCTTCGCTGCGTAAGTTATACACTATTTTTTTGCTTGAGAGGTTTTATGTCCACAATGGATAAATCTAGGTCATCAGAGTTTGAGGATGTTTCAGCCACCACTATAGATGGTGCTATAAACTCATCCCCAAATACTTCCAACCATCATCAAGATACTATTAGCAATAGTATCCCCACAGAAAACCAAGAACTTGAGTCGGCAAGTTCTTGGAATAATTTTGATGATTTTGACGGCGTAGATTCCATTTCAGAAGTTGAGCAACAGCCATCAAATTTAAATAATCAGATAGTAACATCTGAAATAAATAATCCATTTTTATTAGATCAAAGTGCCGCAATTTCTCAACTACCTCCAAGAGAACCTCGCACAGAAGTTAAACCTCATCACAAGTCATCACTCAATCAAAAAGTTTGGATTACTGCTAGTGGAGTTGGTATTGTTTCCTCATTAGTAGTAGCAGCATCATCTTATTTAGTAATTTCCACAACAGCAGAAAAACTTGAAGTTGATGTAGATCCCTATCTGTTTAAAGCTAGTTCTATTCTTGGTTTAGTAGCAGGGATAACGGGTTTTGGGACAGCTTTTTGTTTAGGGAAAATAAATAATCAGCGAATTAAACGAGTCACCACAGATTTACAAACTCAGTTTAAAGCTGTTTCCCAAGGTAATTTAAATGCTAGGGCAACAGTTGATTCATCCGATGAATTCGGCAACTTAGCCACTGAATTTAATCAGATGGCGTGTGCTATTGAAACTCAACTTAATGAATCGCGACAAATCACACATACCCAGGATGAATTTTTGCAATGCAGAATTTCATTATTAATAGAAGATTTTGTTAAAGCAACTGCGGGTGATTTGACAGTACAATCTGAGGTTACGCCTGATCTTGCAGGTGCGCTTGCAGGTGACTTCAACATTTTAGTTAATCATCTGCGATCGGTTGTACAAAATGCTAGGCAAGCAGCATCCGAAGTTAATGAAAAGGCGATAAATTCGGAAAATTTTGTTCAAGCTTTATCTACTGATACACTTTTTCTAGTACGAAAATTACAGATTAGTCTCAATTCTCTACAGGCAATTGCTTTATTAATTCGTCAGATATTTAAAAATTCTACACAAGCAGAAAATGAGACCAGGCAAATAGCAGAGGTAGTTTCAGCAGCACTTACCGAAGCTGAACAAATTAGATTAGGGTTACTAACAGATATAGATGTATCACAACAAGTGGAATATGTCAAGGTAGCACTCGACAAGATTATGCAGCTATCTAATAGCATCTTAACTTTAGTTAGTGCTATACCTCCTGATACTAAAGACTTAATTGCCAACTCACGCCAAATAGCTAAGGTGATCCAATCAGAGCAATCAAGGGCAAAAAATACTTCTCAAGAATCTCAACAAATCTCTAAACAGCTATCTAGCCTGATAGGTATTTCTCAAGAACTTCTTGTTTCCCTTGAACACTTTCAAATTGAGGCTACTGTTACTCAAATAGATGAAGGCGAAACTTATACCAGTTAGATTTTAGGTCATTGGTAACTGGTAACTGGTAACTGGTAACTGGTAACTGGTAACTGGTAACTGTTAACTGTTAATTACTTAGCCAAGTAATTGCACTTCTAATCCAATCTTCAGCATTATTACTTTTGGCAATTAAACCATCTTCGCTAACCGCTTGCAGCGATTGGGCAACTTCTTCGTTAGTATATCCCAAAGCAAGCAGAGTCATTTCAACATCTTCTAAAATTGCGGGTGCAGGTACAGCCGAAGCTTTAGTTGTGCCTATTCCAGATAAGTTTCGCCATTCTTTCAATTTAGTTTTTAATTCTAAAGCAATACGTTCGGCTGTTTTATTACCGACACCTGGAGTTTTAACTAAGGCGCGAATGTTACCAGTAACAATTGCTTGAATTAAATCAGGTAATCCGAGTGTATCTAAAAGTGCGATCGCCATTTGTGCGCCAATACCACTAACACTCACTAGCTGGCGAAATAAATCTCTCTCCGCAGCCGAAGCAAATCCATATAATAAAATTTGATCTTCTCGAATTACCTGATGGGTAAAAACTTGAAATTCCCCTGTTTCTGGTAACTGCTGGGTAAGATGTGGCGGAACTTGCAATTCATACCCTATTTGGTTAACTTCCAAAATCAGGGTAACGCGACTGCTACTCCGCTTTTGGATACTAGCTACTGTGCCTTTAAGATAGTTTATCAATTAACAATTATCAATTAACAATTATCAATTATAATGCTTAATCGAAATCATTTAATTAAAGAAGCGATCGCATTGGTAAGCGTCTACGCAAATAAACTTGTACATTTTGAGTAAAGCAGAAAAGTTATCAAACATTCCTCTCTCCTCTCTCCTCTCTCCTCTCTCCTCTCTCCTCTCTCCTCCCTCCTCCCTCCTCCCTCCTCCCTCTCTTATAGCTAACTACTAAAAGCTAATTGCTGAGAAAGCCAAAGTAATATAACCCTTCTAATATCCCACCTGCACAAGCAGCTTGAGCGAGATATCTATACTCAGCCGGATTAATTTCAGACCACAGACGGAGTTCAGATTTAGCATTTCCTACAATAATTCCCCGTTCTTCTCCGACGCTAAATAACGCGATATCATTTCCAGAGTCACCACATACAACCGTGCGTGTGGCATCAATGTCCCAAACTTGCCGCACAAATTGTACCGCCATGCCTTTGTCGGCATGACGTGGCACAATATCAAGATCGTATCCGGCACTATAGATTGTTTTAACGTTTAAATTACGTTCTTTTAGGAGTAATTCTAGCCGAGGCAAGACTTCCACTGCTGCTGGTTCTACGAGATGATAGCTAACTTTAAAAGGACGTTGCTCTGTATCTCCTTGAGGAATAAGATCAGCAAAATGAGCAGCAGTAGAAACCACTAACTCACGATCCCATCCTTGAGAAATTTTTTCATTCCATTGTTGATCGGGAAGATCACTATTTTGAAAATAAACTTCTGTACCTACTGATGCAATCAGGGCATCTGGTTGTAGTAGTTGCTTTTCGGCACTAATTTCTTGATAAAGTACTGGAGAACGACCCGTAGCATATACAATTTTTGTGCCGTGTTCAAGGCGATGCTGTTCTAGCAGGGTATTCAGTTCTTTTAAGGCAGCGTCATCGCCGACTAAAGTGTTGTCTATGTCTGTTACAAGCAAGAAGGATGTCATAAGCCGCCAAAGTAACCTCAAAAATAATTTGGGAGTGTTGTCCCTGCATTATTCTCCTATATCAGCAGCTAATTTAACTAATATGGGTGATGGGTCATTGTTAATTTTTAATTGGTAATTGTTAATTGTTTATATCTTGGCTACCTCAATTAAATCCTCAAGTTTGGATTTTAATCGTTGGTCGTTTACTATCTCAAATTGGTAGCGGCTTTACGTTATTTTATGCGCCGATATTTTTTGTCAATCAAGTAGGTTTATCAGCAACTCAGGTAGGATTTGCTTTAGGCAGTGCGTCAATTTCTGGATTAATTGGTCGCATTCTGAGTGGTGCAATGTCAGATTCTAGGTGGGGTCGCAAGCGGACATTGTTGCTATCAGCAGCTATATCTGCGATCGCTTCTTTAGTATTGGCGCAAACCAGTAGTTTTTCTACCTTAATAATGGGTAATTTGCTGATGGGCATGGGCATAGGTTTATACTGGCCTGCAACAGAAGCAGTAGTAGCCGACCTAACTGAAGGTCAAAATCGCAAAGAAGCTTATGCTTTAACTAGGCTGGGAGATAACATCGGTCTAGGGTTGGGGATTATTCTCGGAGGTATTTTGATTGGCACAACAGGTGCTTATCGGGTGCTGTTTGTGATTGATGCAATTTCGTTTCTGGCATTTTTTGGGGTGATATATGCCGCGATCGCAGAAACCTATAAACCTAAAAAAGCTAACAAACAACCTCTAAATAATTGGAAAATAGCATTAAGCGATCGCACTTTATTAGTTTACGTTTTAGTCAACGTCATCTTTACAAGCTACATCGCTCAGATAGAAAGCACCATTCCCCTATACTTCAGTAATTTTGTATCTGTAGAACCATCAGGAAAAGGTTTTTCACCCATAATAATTAGTGCAATCTTTACTGGGCATCTGATTTTAGCAATTGTTTTACAAATTCCGATTATCCGGTTTCTCAAGCACCGTAGCCATACTCAATCCCTGAGTTTTTCAGCAATACTTTGGGCTATAGGATTTTGTTTAATTTGGGTTACAGGTGTTGCTGGCAGCCTACAACTAATTTGGGCAATCTTGGGTATGGGTATATTTGCGATCGCCACCGTAGCTTACAACCCATCGGCTTCTGCCTTAGTTGCCGATCTCGCACCAGAATCACTACGCGGTATTTACCTATCAATCAACTCCTTATGCTGGGCAGCCGGATACGCTGTTGGCCCTCCCTTGGGCGGTTGGGCTTTAGATCAACGACCCTTCGTAGTGCATAGTTTCTGGCTATGTTTAGCAGCCAGCGTAGCCATAGTCATAGTGATATTACAATATCTTGGTCGGATGTTACGCCTTCATAGTAAAAAGTGCTGAGAGTAAGAACTGATAGTTGATTATTGATAATTGATCATTGATAATTGGTTATCCCCCCTACCTCCCTATTGACCTATTTGTAGGAAACTTGAGATCAAAATTGTTTGCGATGCCAGAGGTAAATATGTTCTTAGGAGGTGTCAAGGGAATACACGCGATCAGATAAATCTAATTGAAGCCTAAATAGACCTCTCCAAAAAAGAATATCACGACCTGCTATGTAGCTCGCTACAAGGGTTCTAGACAACGCAACCTTGATTTTTAGAGATGTCTAATAGAGATCTTCAAAAAAATGTAGAGACCTGCCATGTAGCGCTCTACAAGGGTTTTAGACAACGCAACCTTGATTTTTAGAGATGTCTAATAGATGACCGATAATGTAGTGGAATTTGGGGGAAAGCACCTTTATAAATGACCGAGGTAACACAACGCTATCGGGCAATTCGCCTGGTTTTACTGATTATGCTGTGGCTGACATTGTTTGTATTGTCAGTTAAAGTTTCAGTAGGTTGGACAACGCGATCGCTTAGTGTACTTGCAGAATCACTGCACACTCTAATTAGTAGCTTTAGCGCTCTTTTGAGTTTGTTAGCTACAAGTGCAACCGACCGCCCAATGGGACGCGAAATCTACGGTCATGGTAAACGGGAAACTATTTTAACACTGCTCTTAACAGGATTTTTAGGCTTTGCCTGCATAAATCTGTTAGGGATGACAGCTAATCAGTTCATAGCTGCTCATAATGGCGGAAGCTTACCTTTTCCTATTAATGCCAATTTACCCCTGATTGGGGTACTGGTGATGATGATAGCAACTAGCTTAGGTTTAGCTTTTCTGGGTTTATACGAAGCTAGAATGCTCAATAGCCCTAGCTTACGTTTCAGTGCTGCTCAGATTCTCAAGGATGTGGGTTTATCTATATTAGTCTTGGGTGGTTTAGCAGCAGTTTTTTGGAATGTAATCTGGCTTGATTTGTTACTCGCTATTTTGTTGGTAATTTTAGCTGTATTCAGTAATTGGCAAGTGTTGAACTGGCACTTACCATTGTTAGTACAACAAAGTGCGATCGCTCCAGACGTTTTAGCTCAAATTGCCCGTCATGTGGGAGGTGTTAGCCACTGTCACCACATTCGCTCTAAGGGAATTGTGGGGCGGATGGTATATGTGCAAATGTATTTAATTATGCACCCAGATTTTAGAGATATTACTGCCACAATTGCTGAACGCATCGAGGTAGCAATTCAAGAACGTTTTGGTCCAGTTAAAGTAACTTTTTATATTGAAGAGGATGTATTAATGCAGCAACCTCCTACCGACTCCAGAGGTAATTAGCTAGGTAGAAACAATCCTGGCAATTCTCGTGGTTGAAGAAAAGCGAATAATTAAATTGTTACGGCTTACGCAAGTCTAAAACTTAGATCCCCCTACTGCCTTATAAAGGGGCAAATTCAAAGTCCCCCTTTATAAGGGGGATTTAGGGGGATCTGCGCGTAAGTTTCGCTCGTTTCAAATTCAGGTTAAATTAATGGTTTTTCACGACTTCCTTAGCTATCGACTTTTGCTTAGTGGAATTTGGTTTAATTACTAGACTCACTCCAATTACCCATGCTATTGAAACCATCCATCCTGCTAAAACATCGCTGGGATAGTGAACCCCAAGATATAAACGAGTCCAGCCTATTGCTAGTACAAATAAACCTCCAAAAATCAATACTACCCAACGCCACTTGGTATTCCAACTCAACACGACTAAGGTTGCAACTAAAGTCATGCTTGACATGGCGTGTCCGCTAGGAAATCCATAGTCAAACTCTGGCGCAGGTGACTCCCACAAGTTAGGGCGGACTCGATGCAACAAGACTTTTACCGTTCGGTTAATGATGATACTTCCCAACAGAGTAGTAACCAAATAAGCTAGGGAAAGCTTCCGCCGTTGGACAAGTAATATAAATGCCGTTATTACAGCAACAGGAAATACTCCCCAAAATACTCCTAACTTAGTTAGTACTGAAGCAAACGCATCCAGTTGTGGTCGAGCAGTTGAATGAATTGCTAACAGGATAGGTACATCCCAAGGAAAGCCGCCTTCGTTCTCCCAAACTTCTTCTGCCAATTCCCCAAATATTTGCAGGGGGAAGAATACTCCTATTAGTAACACTAATAAGGAGTTACGACGGGCTATTAGTAAATTTTTGAAAAACTTTAAAAATGATTGGAAACGTTGTTTTAAGTTAGTAAAAAACATTAATATATTATCGCAATAAGTAACAAAAATTATTTAGTAAATTCATGCAAAATTTATTTTAGCAAAACATATTAAAATAATAACATGGAAAATTTTTGTCTCAAAATAGATATAATATTTTTCGGAAGTGTCAACATGACTCTAGAGATAGAATTATTTTTATAACTGACGTACCTGCTCAATAAGATGGGAAGACAACAATGAGAAAAAATATTACGTTTTTATTTCGTCATGGGCATAAATTAAAATTGACTCGTAGGGAACTTGTCACTACTACTCTAGCTACAGGCTTTGCTCTAGCCGCTTTACCGATCGCAGCAAAGACTATTAGCACTAGCACTGAGGGACTAATTGCTGGTGCAGTGCAAATTCCTGTTGCTAGTGGTACTATTCCTGCATATCGCGCGATGCCAGCAAGAACAGGAAATTTTCCAGTTGTACTGGTAATTCAAGAAATTTTTGGTGTCCATGCACATTTGCAGGATATTTGTCGGCGTTTCGCTCAACTAGGTTACATGGCGATCGCACCTGAATTGTTTTATCGTCAAGGTGATGTTTCTAAACTCAGCAACATTGACGAAATTCGCCCAATTGTGAATAAAGTTCCTGATTCTCAGGTCTTATCAGATTTAGATGCTACAGTCACTTGGGCAAAGCAAACTAATCAAGGCAATACAGAAAAACTAGGAATTACTGGTTTTTGTTGGGGAGGAAGAATTACTTGGCTATACGCTGCTCATAACCCAAAAGTCAAAGCTGGAGTTGCTTGGTACGGGCGTTTAGTAGGAGATAAAACGCCACTGCAACCTCAATACCCAATTGATATTGCTCCTATTTTGAAAGTACCCGTTTTAGGGCTTTATGGAGGTCAAGATCAAGGTATTCCCCTCACTACTGTAGATCAAATGCGTTTGGCGTTGCAGTCAGCCAATGCGCCCTCATCCATTATTGTTTATCCAGATGCGCCTCATGCTTTCTTTGCCGATTATCGACCCAGCTATCGGGAGGAAGCAGCAGAGAATGGCTGGAAACGCTTGCAAGCTTGGTTTAAACAAAATGGTGTTGCGTGAAAAAAGTAAATTTTTTGTTAGAGTCAATGGCGTAGGTAGACCGCTAAAATAAGGCTATGTCTGACACTACCTCTACTTCTAACCCCTCCAAAGCTGCTGAATCTGACTCCCAAACGCAGCCTCTATTAATTTTGGTTGATGGTCACTCTTTAGCATTTCGCTCTTATTTTGCTTTTGCTAAAGGGCGTGATGGCGGTTTGAAAACTAAAACGGGAATTCCTACCAGTGTGTGTTTTGGTTTCCTAAAGTCGCTGTATGAAGTAATTACATCACAGCAAGCACAAGCGATCGCGATCGCATTTGATACCAGAGAACCTACTTTCCGCCACGAAGCTTACGCTGACTATAAAGCAGGTCGTACTGAGACACCAGAAGATTTTATTACTGATAGAAAAAATCTTGAAGAATTGCTAAGGGCTTTAAATTTACCAATTGTAACCGCGCCTGGTTATGAAGCAGATGATGTTTTAGGAACTTTAGCGATTAAAGGTAGTGCAGCAGGTTATCGAGTAAAGATCGTAACAGGCGATCGCGATTTATTCCAACTCGTCGATCCAGAATCGGGAATTTCTGTTTTATATTTAGGTAATAGTTTCTGGCAGCGTAGCACCAACGCGGGTCCAGTAGAAATGGGAGTCGAGCAAGTTAAAGAAAAGTTAGGCATTACACCAGCGCAAGTAGTAGATTATAAAGCTTTGTGTGGCGATCCTTCTGATAATATCCCTGGTGTAAAAGGAATTGGTGATAAAACCGCCGTAAAATTGCTGAATGAATACGGATCTCTTGAGCAAATTTACGCTAATTTAGAGCAAATAAAAGGCGCAGTTAAAACTAAGTTAGAAAATTCTAAAAAAGCAGCTTATGACTCTCAACATCTCGCACAAATAGTACTGGATTTACCTTTAGAAGTTACATTAGAAGACTGTCAACTGCGAGGTTTTGATAGATCTGTTCTTGAACCAATACTAGAAAAGTTAGAGTTTAAATTTTATCTAGGAAAAATCCCACAGTTACAACAAGCTTTTGGCGGTCAAGTATCAGAAGTATCTAGTACAGAAAAAAACAATACTTCGCCCGATACAACATCCTTAGATGCAGGAGAAACAACAGAGACAGATGATCTCTGGTTTTTCAGTGCAGAGGATACTAAGAAGGATCAGCAAGAAAAAGCTTCCCCAATTCAACCGCAAATTATTGATACTGAAGAAAAACTTAATACTTTAGTTAAACGATTAAAAACTTATACTAATCCTGATACACCTATAGCTTGGGATACGGAAACTACAGATTTAGATCCATTAATAGCAGAATTAGTCGGAATTGGCTGTTGTTGGGGATGTGTACCAACGGAGATGGCTTATATTCCAGTTGGACATAAAACTGGCAAAAATTTAGATAAAGCGACGGTTTTAGAGGCGTTGCGCCCGATATTAGAAAGCGATCGCTATCCCAAAGCTTTACAAAACGCTAAATTTGATCGCTTAGTTTTGCGTGTTCAAGGTATTAAACTAGCTGGAGTTATCTTTGATACTATGCTGGCTAGTTATGTATTAAATCCAGAAAATAGCCATAATTTATCTCAACTATCCCAGCGTTACTTAAAAATTACTCCCAAAACTTACTCAGATTTAGTACCAAAAGGTAAAACTATTGCTGATATAGATATTCTCAGCGTCGCTGACTACTGTGGAATGGATGCTTATACCACATTTGGGATAGTTTCTAAACTTCGTACTGAATTAGAAGCAGTTCCCACACTCCATAAACTGTTAATAGAAGTGGAACAACCACTAGAAGAAGTTTTAGCTGAAATGGAGTATACAGGTATTATAATTAATGCTCCATATTTCAATGAACTATCAGAACAGCTAGAAAAAGAACTAACCAAAATTGAACAACAAGCTTATGAGATAGCAGGAGAAGAATTTAATTTTGGTTCTCCTAAACAGTTAAGCGTATTATTGTTTGAAAAACTGCAACTAGATCCTAAAAAATCTCGTAAAAATCAATCAGGCTACTCTACTGATGCTGCTACGTTAGAAAAATTGCAAGGCGATCATCCCGTTGTTGATTTAATTTTACAATACCGTACTCTTGCTAAATTAAAATCTACTTATGTAGATGCCCTACCAGCATTAATGGTTTCCAAAACTCAGAGAGTTCATACTGATTTTAATCAAACTGGTACAACAACTGGGCGCTTATCTTCTTCTAATCCTAACTTACAAAATATTCCAATTCGTACCGCTTTTAGTCGGCAAATTCGTAAGGGATTTGTACCAGAACCAGGTTGGTTGCTGGTTTCGGCTGACTACTCCCAAATTGAGTTAAGAATTCTTGCTCATCTTAGCAAAGAACCAGTTTTGGTAACGGCATATAAACAGAATGAAGATATTCATACTGTCACCGCTAGGCTACTGTTTGAAAAAGATACAATTACTTCAGAAGAACGCCGTTTAGGAAAGATTATCAATTTTGGGGTTATTTATGGGATGGGCGCACAAAGATTTGCGCGAGAAGCTGGAGTTAAAGCTTCAGAAGGTAAGGAATTTATTGAAAAATTCAACCAGCGTTATCCCGCAGTTTTTGATTATTTAGAAAGTATGAAGCGGAATGCGATCGCGCAAGGTTATGTTGAAACTATTTTACATCGTCGGCGCTACTTTAATTTTGAAGCAGGTAGTCTTCGCAAAAAGATAGGCAGCAACCCTAATGATATTAACCTTAATGAGCTTAAAAATTTAGGGCAAGTTGACGCACAACTTTTACGTGCTGCTGCTAACGCCCCAATTCAAGGTTCAAGCGCCGATATTATTAAGATTGCAATGGCAAAACTGCATGAAGTATTGCAGAATTACCAAGCACGTTTATTGTTACAAGTGCATGATGAATTAGTGTTTGAAGTTCCGCCAGATGAAGTGGAAGAATTACAGCAAAAAATTCGCGCAACTATGGAAAATGCTGTGCAGTTAGAGGTTCCCCTTGTAGTTGATATTCGTTCCGGTCAAAATTGGATGGAAGCAAAGTAAAACACCCCTCCCCAACCCTCCCCTTATTAAGGGGAGGGAGTAAGGGCAGCACGGGTGGAAGAATTTTAATTTTGTACTTGTCCTCGTTCCCAGGTTGAACCTGGGAACGAACCTTTGCGAGGCTCCGCCTCTTGCACCTATGGTTAGCAAGAAGCAGAGTCTAAGCTAATCTTTTCATTATATGACTTACTTCTAGATCCCCCTAAATCCCCCTTAAAAAGGGGGACTTTGAATTTCCCCCCTTTTTAAACCCTGCTAGTTCTGATCTGGGTTTTAGGCTTTCGGTGCGTAAATCCTACATTAATTACTTTGAGAAATACCACTAGCTAAAATACCAAGAATTTTATTTACATCTTTCAGATAATATTCACTCAAATCAATGCTTAATATTTGACCTTCTAGTTTAAGAAATTGCCAAATACTACCAGTTGTCACTGCACCATAAATTGCCTTAATATCAGTACCAGAGCGGTCATTGAAAATTCTTGCTGCTACCATTTCTGCTGCACACTGACCAAAACCCCCATTAATATTCTCTTTCTTAGCTTCTACAACCGTAATTACTGGCGCTGTAACAATTAGCATTTCTGCGGATTTAGTAATAATAAAATCGCAAATGCCATTTAATCCTTTTGTATTATCAACCGTAAAATCTACACCAGAAAATAAATTAATTTTATCGTTTAGCTGTCGTCTCAAATCAAGTAATATGGGAGCAATTATCAGTTCAGAACGGGCTTTTTCACTATTACTTGCTAAAGCAATGGGTAAGTTATATCTGAGTGTATCCGTTAATAAAGGACTACCTATCAATTCGGGAACACTTGCAAAAATATCAGTTTTTTCTACTGTTTCAAAAATTAATTCTTGTTTTGCCCTGGCTAAACTAAACTCGCTGTACGACATAAGGTGTAAAAATTGAA
>JBARVL010000593.1:0-10066 GCA_049646245.1 Crinalium sp.
ATATTCAACTTTAGCTACAGATGAAAACCAGGAATTTATATAAAATTTTAACTATTATTTGTAAAAATTTACTTGGAATTCTCAATAATAGAGGTATGCCAATCAATTAGAACGCCAAATAGTGATGGTATTTTCAGCACTACCACTAGCCAGAGTGCGATGATCTGGACTAAAGGCGACACACCTAACACCCTTGGCATGGTCTTTTAGGGTTTGGATCAGTTCACCAGTATCAACGCGCCAGAGGTTGATGGTGTTGTCACTACTAGCACTAGCAATTATTTTGCCATCGGGAGCGATCGCCACCCACCAAACACCTTTAGAATGACCTGTAAGTGTCCGAATTAGCTTTCCAGTTGAAATTTGCCATAACTTAATAGTATTGTCTCTACTGCCACTCACAAGAGTTTGGCAATCAGGAGTAATAGCTATAGATTTGATCCAGTCTGTATGACCAGTAAGAGTACTAATTAGTTTCCCATCATTAGCTTGCCATAGCTTGATTGTATGATCGGAACTACAACTTGCCAAAATTTGCCCGTCAGGGCTAAAAGTGACAGAAGAAACTGGATATAAATGCCCAAATAATGTATTATTTAATACACCGCTATCAATCTGCCAAATCTTGATAGTGTTATCATCGCTACCACTAGCAAGTGTTTCCCCATTTGGACTAATGGCTACAGATTTGATCCAGTCTGTATGACCTCTAAGACTACGCATTAGCCTACCATTAGAGGATTGCCAGAGTTTAATACTACCATCAGCACTGCCACTAGCAATAATTTGATTATCTGGACTAAAAACCACCGCCGAAACTGGATCGGAATGTCCAGTTAAAGTGTGAATTAGCTGGTTAGTATCCATATTCCACAGTTTGATAGTGTTATCCCAACTACCACTAGCAAGAATTTTACCATCTAAACTAAAAGCAACAGAACGAACTAAATTAGAGTGTCCTGTGAGGGTGCGAACAAATTCCCAAGTTGGAATTTCAGGTTGTGCTTGTGGTGCTAAGGGAACAGGCGCTATGGGATAGGTGATTTGGATATTAGTAGTATTATTTTCATTAGAAGCAATAACTGAAGATGTTTCTAACTGATTAAGATCTTTCAGTACTTCTAGGGCTGATTGATAGCGTTCTTTAACATATTCTTTGAGAATTTTATCTAAAACTTGAGTGAGGCGATCGCTAACAACTACTCCTTTTGTACTTAACTGTTCTTTCCATAACCAATTACCTTCTAATGGATCGTAAAGTTCATCAATTTCTGTTGATGTCAACAAATGAATACAAGTAACACCTAAACTGTAGAGATCACTAGCTGGAAAAGCTTTCCCACCACGCAATTGTTCAATAGGTGCAAAACCTTCTGTACCAGTTCTTGTACCTGTTTTAGCTAAACCTGTGGCACTTAGCTGTTTTGATACACCAAAATCAATTAGGACAAATTTGCGATCGCTCCGCCGTCGTACAATATTTGTCGGCTTAATATCTCGGTGAATTACCTGATTTTCATGGACAAATTGCAATACAGGCAATAAATCATTTAATAATTCCCGAATTTGTTGCTCGCTAAATGCTCCTTGCTGTTCTAATTCTTGCTCTAAATCCTGCCCTTCAATATATTGCTGTACCAAATACAATATTTTGTTTTGCTCGAAGTAACCAAATAGTGTAGGAATTTGAGGATGTTGTTCTCCTAATTCCAGCAAACGCCGAGCTTCTTGCTCAAATAGCAAGCTGGCTTTAGACATCGCACCACTACTACCCTGAATTTGTAGCAAAGGAAATAGTTGCTTAATCACGCAATGGGTGTTAAGCCTATCTGTATCTTCAGCTAAGAAGGTTCTACCAAAACCCCCTTCACCAATTGGCGCAATGGCACGATAACGATCTTTCAGTTGTAATTTTGTCCCACAAGCGAGGCAAAAGTTTGTCCCCGCAGGGTTCTGTGGCTTTTGGCAAGCGGGGTTGAGGCAATAGCTCATTACAGAATCAAGCAAGGACGACTTGAGTATATATTGACATCCTCTGAGCATCTTTGTTAGTAAAGCTAATTACGCTTAATCGAATAGAATGTAGAGACGCGCTATGGCGCGTCTTGGTGGGATTAAGGTTGCGGAGGACTAAATGGCAGTGAAGTTGCGCCGTCCGATTTTAGTTGTTGGTGTTGGGTTATCTTTGTCGCTGTGGTTGTTGCAAAGTTTGCATCACTCAATGGCTCAATTAGGAGAGTTTACAGTATTAGGCGCGATCGCACTTGGTGGTGGTTTCTGGTTTTTTCAAAAACGCACCTCCCCTCAAGTTGATATATCACCGATACCATCAACTCTGGAACGGGAAACGGTAGAAAAAGCGATCGCTCAAGTTGAAACGGCGATTACTATACTAGAATCTGAAGCAGAAAATCATCCCGAATATCTGCAATTAAAACAGCAAGTTGCCCAAGTAACAGCAGAGTTAGACAGAAAAGTTAGTCGTATAGCTGTTACAGGTGGTAAAAATGTCGGTAAAACAACTTTAGTAAAACTTCTAGAAAATAGTTGCTTCCACTCCCAGCAACCGAGTTTGAGTGAGACAGCAGCATTATTTACAGCAAATGATGCTGATGCTACGGTTACGAATCAGGTAGCGATCGCTAATGATTTAATATTATTCCTCACTGCTGCTGATTTGACTGATCCAGAGTTCCAAACTCTGCAACAAATAGCTAAATCTCATCAAAAAATCATGCTGGTTTTTAATAAACAAGACCAGTATTTACCTGATGACAGAGTAGTAGTTTTGAATCAACTGCGACGACGGATGCAGGGTATATTGAATTTAGATGATGTAGTTGCGATCGCGGCTGAACCAGGACTGGTAAAAGTGCGTCAACATCAGCCTGATGGTACATTACACGAGTGGATGGAAAAACCAGCAGCGAATATCGCACCTTTGACACAACAGCTAGAGCAAATATTATCCAACTCAGCACAACCACTAATTTTGGCTAGTGCTTATCGACAAGCGGTTAACTTGAAAACAGAGGTTAAAATTGTCTTAAATCAGGTGAGACGCGATCGCGCTCTACCTATAATTGAGCAATATCAGTGGATAGTCGCTGCTACAGCTTTGGCTAACCCAGTTCCCGCACTTGATTTATTAGCAACTGCCGCTATTAATGCCCAATTAATTATAGATTTGGGTGCTGTTTATCAGCAAAAGTTCTCACTACAACAAGCTCAAACCATAGCTAGTACAATGGGTAGTTTAATGGTTAAACTCGGATTAGTTGAGCTTTCCACTCAAGCCGTTGGCGGTATGCTGAAAAGCAATGCAATTACATTTGTGGCTGGTGGCGTAGTGCAAGGCGTAAGCGCCGCGTACCTTACCAGATTAGCAGGGTTAAGTTTGATAGAATATTTCCAAGTTCAAGAAACTGCTACAACCACAGGCGGATTGTTTAATGTTGAACAATTGAGTGAAACCCTTAAACAAGTATTCCTAGAAAATCAACGGGTAGCTTTTTTGCAAGCATTTATTCAGCAAGGAGTAGCACGTTTGATGCCAGAATCAACCCAACCTGAAATTATAGTAGCTGAAACAGCAGCCCTTCCCTAAGTTATAAACTAACGACTAACGCGCAAATAAGCTTGTACATTTTTAACTTTGCGATCCTTTGCGCTTCCCTTTGCGCCCTACCCTTCGGGAAGCCTTCGGCTAATGCGTTAAAAAAAAGATATAATTCCAACGCCACCGGATTTAATATCACTCATCACTAAAAGTGCTAATAAATGCTTGAAGCAACTGCGATTGTTTGGCATAATGGCAAACTAATTGAACGTGAACAAGCTGCACCTTCCATTGCCAGCCATTCTCTCCACTTAGGAATCGGTGTTTTTGATGGCATCATGGCTTATTGGAATAGTAGCCATTATTACATTCATTGCTTAGATGCACATTTAGATCGTCTCCGCAATGGTGCGACAAAGATGGGGCTAGAATTTTCCTGGTCAAATGCCGATTTGAAAATAGGCATTTTATCACTTTTAGATCAATTACCTGCAACAAATTATTACATCAGACCAATTGTTTACCGTTCAGTACCACAACTAAGTTTTAATGATTTGATGCCTGTTGATGTGACAATATTAGCAGTGACGATAGACCGTGATGTAAATAAATCTTTAACTTGCCATATTTCCCCATACCAACGTATCTCAGGTAACGCCATTCCCTTAGAATGGAAAATATGCGGAACTTATGTAAATAGTTATCTAGCTCGTCGTGCTGCACAAGCGGCTGGATTTAATGATGCCATTTTACTCGATCAACAAGGTCGAATTACTGAAGCAGCAGTAGCCAATCTTTTTTTAATCCAAAAAGATAAATTAGTTACACCTGCCTTAACTCCCCATATCTTCCCTGGAATTACCCGTTTAACAATTATTGATCTTGCTAAAAACCTCCAAATCCCAGTAGAGGAACGAGACATTAAACCTGCGGATTTAGAAAATTTTGACGGAGCCTTTCTCGCTGCTACTATGATGGAATTAAAGCCACTATCGATGATTCATCCTTATATATATGATACGTCAGATCATCCCCTGTTTCGTAGCTGTTTAAAAGAATTTCAAGAAATTACACATCAGTAATAAGAATAATAACACTTTTTACAATTGCGTTCTCTGATTGCCCTATGCTAGAATAGTTGTATGTAATAAAAAATCATCTTTGGTAATCTCGATAAAGATGGCAAATTATTTGACTGTTAGCAAGGCTGTTAAGTTGGTTATAAGATTAAACTCACTTCTTAAGTAAAGCTTAATCTTATAACAATCAAATGTAATCAGATAATTGTTATAGCTCAATCAAATCCAACTTGCTCAAAATAAAATCAAACTACAAGACTAGATGCAGCTATTTTTGACTTTGGACGAATAAAAAATTATACGGCATTGAAAAAGGTAAGTGTAAATTTGTCTGCAATACCGCTATGCTCAGTTTTTTAGGATTATTTGCTCAAAATGTACTTTCTATAACAAGAGAAGAGCGTGTTCAATCTCCTGGCAGAGAATTTATCTGTAAAGATGGTCTCCTAACTAGCAATGAAAATTATTTTGATGATTTCGTTCAAAATTATCAACAAAGATGCTTAACAAGAGTAGCGCCTAGACAATTGAAAATCCATTTAAACAATGTTACGGCTGTTATAAATTCTCATTTGAGATTAATTACCACTGGCTGAAGTTTTACTTTAGCCCATGAAATCGAAAATATTCTGTAATTACGGTCATAAAAAATGCTGGTAAGGATGCCAATAATGCAACAATTTACAGCAATTATTGAACGCGAAGGCAGTGGATATGTATCCCTGTGTCCCGAAATTGATATTGCTAGTCAAGGGTGTAATATTGAAGAAGCACGTAACAATTTAGTTGAAGCATTAGAACTATTTTTTGAAACTGCCGATCCTAAAGAAATACAGAATAGATTACACTCTGAAATTTTTATTACTCGTGTGGAAGTAAATATTGGGTAAACTGCGGGTACTGTCAGCAGCAGAAGCTTGTCAAATTTTAGCCAAACATGATTTTGTTCAAGTTCGGCGAAAAGGTAGTCATATCATTATGCAAAGAAGGCTATCATATACAACGCTGACAGTACCTATACCAGATTACCCAGAATTACGAATTGGTACTTTGCAGTCAATTATTCGTCAATCTGGTTTGGCTCGTTATCTGTTTGAACTTGAACAATAATATAGCAGTTAGCTATCAGCTATCAGCTATCAGCTTTTTTACTCCTAAAGCAGTAGAACGATTTCATCTAAATTTCATCTGTGAGTAACAAACTGAGTAATAGGTGCTACTTTCCTGCACTGTGGAAAATCTAGCTGTCTCTCAGTTACTCTATGAAACCAATATTAATGAAAACAAGCTTTTTGATTACTTTTGTGGCGATCGCATCCGTCGCAGGTGGAGTTATTACAGGTTGTTCTACTTCAGAGCAAACTCAAAACCAAGTTCCTAACCCTACATCAAATAATACCAACACTGAAAACAACGCCAGCCAAAGTAGTCATTCTGGGCATGGTAGTAGCAACCATGAGATGGCTATGGACTTAGGCGTAGCAGATGCTAACTATGATTTACGATTCATTGATGCCATGACACCACACCATCAAGGCGCGGTAGAAATGGCAAAAGAAGCTCAACAAAAATCTCAACGCCCAGAGATTAAAAAATTAGCATCTGAAATTATCAATGCTCAAAACAAAGAAATTGGGCAGTTAAAACAGTGGCGGAAAGCTTGGTATCCCAAAGCTGGAACTCAATTAGTTGCTTATGGAGGCGCGGGCAAATCTACAGTCCCAATGTCAGATGAGCAAAAACAGAGCATGATGATGTCTCAAGATTTAGGGGCGGCGGATGCTGAATTTGATTTACGCTTCATTAATGCCATGATTCCCCACCATGAAGGAGCTATCACAATGGCTAATGATGCTTTGGCTAAGTCTAAGCAAGCAGAAATTAAGAAATTATCTCAAAATATTATCACTTCCCAGCAGAAAGAAATTGACCAAATGAAGCAGTGGCGCAAAGCTTGGTACAAACAATAACTTAGGAATTGAGTATTGAGATGGAATTATTAAAAAGTTCAATAAAATCTAATTTAGTAAGTCAACAGCTTAAGTCGGCTTTATCGAATGATGTGAGTGAAGCTGTTGGAATGGTTCCAATTGTGAGATTAAATCGCTTAAGCGAGTTGTGCCAACAACATGATTTTTATCTAAAACTAGAATCTTGCAATCCTGGTGGCAGTATTAAGGAAAAAAATGCTGTTTATCTAATTAAAGATGCAGAAAAACGCGGGTTATTAACACCTGGAGGCACAATTGTAGAATCAAGTTCTGGCAATTTTGGCATTGGATTAGCGATGATTGGTGCGGCGCGTGGCTATCGGGTAGTGATTGTAGTAGATGCGAAAACTGCTCCACCGATGCGGCGAATGCTAGAAGCTTATGGTGCGGAACTTGTGGATGTTCCTCTCAGTGCTGCTGATGCTAATGGCTCAATGCAGGTAGCGCGGATGCAAAAAGCTAAAGAACTAGCAAGTCAAATTCCTGGGGCTTGGTATCCTTGCCAACATCAGAATCCCCGTAATACTAATGCCCATGAAGTTTTTACGGCACGGGAAATTGAGGCGGCTTTTGGTGGTGCGCCGGATGCGATCGTTGTTGGTGTTAGTACCGCCGGACAGTTGGGCGGTATTAGTCGTTATTTTAAGAAGCATTATCCTAAAACGCGGATTGTCGGTGTGGATGTAGCGGGTTCAGTGGTGTTTGGAACTCCTGCTCATCCCTATAAAATGACTGGTTTAGGTTTGTCGTTTGTACCACCGAATTTTGATCCAAAAGTGTTAGAGGCTGCTTATTCGGTAAATGACAGACTGGCTTTTTCTGTTTGTCATGTTTTGGCTCGTAAAGAAGGTTTATTACTGGGAGGATCGACAGGGGCAATTGTGGCTGCTGCTCTAGCTTATGGCAGTAGAATTAGTAGCCGTCAAAGTATACTAATGCTGAATCCAGATCGGGGCGATCGCTATTTGGAAACAGTCTATAACCGTACCTGGCTGCGCGAGCAAGGTATTAATCTGTTACAGGAGCCAGAATTGACAGAAACTATTAAATCATTGGCTCCAGTACCTCAGCAGATTTTTATGCCAGCGTAGGAGTAATGAAAATAGAAGCAGATAAGTCTAAAAAAGACAGCAAAATAACTTTATTATCTCTGTGGCGGCAGTTTCTTCCCTTGTCCGTCAGCGATGTGACGATGGCTTGTGGAGATCCTTTAATTACTACCACGTTAGCGCATCTACCTTTGGCGCGTGTCAACTTGGCAGCAGTGGGTGTGGCGAAAGCGATCGCTATATTCTTTGAAAGCCCGATCATTATGATCTTACACGCTTCCAATGCCTTAGCAGCAACGAAGCGATCGCGCCAAGCATTATGGCGTTTCGCACTACTAGCAGGAGGTGGTTTAACCTTACTCTTAGCATTGTTGACAGTACCAATTATTTTTAGTGCGATCGGCAACCGTCTTTTAGGAGTACCGCCAGAGTTAAGCGAGACTGTGCGTTATGTGCTAATGCTGATGATTCTTTGGCCCTTAGCTATCAGTTGGCGGCGATATTTTCAAGGATTATTAATTTATAGTGGCTACCAAACTGCTGTTGCTAAAGCAGGTATTGGTCGTTTGCTGACTGTGGCAGTTGTGCTTGCTATTGGTTTTCTCAGTCAAATTTCTGGAGCATTACTAGCAGGAATTGCCTTGATTTCAGGAGCTTTAGTTGAAGCTATACTTGTCACCTTTGCAGCGAAAAATTTAGGCGCAAATCGTCTACCAGAGTTGACTGATTCTGCTAAATTACCTACAGATCTCAAGAGCGTCTGGCGGTTTTATTTCCCTCTTGCTACCTCTATGTTAATCGTTTGGGGAGGTAGAGCCATACTTATAGGAATTATCGCCCGCGCTACTGATGCAGATATCGCCTTAGCTGCTTGGCCTGCTGCTTGGGGCTTAGTGTTAGTAATTGCCAATGCTACCCGTATGGTACAACAAGTAATTATTAGAAATCGTGGTCAGGCAGAAGACCGCTTGTTACTATTATTTGCCCTGACTGTAGGGGCGCTTTGCTCACTGATACTGCTATTGGCGGGTACGACTACGTGGGGAAATCAGCTTGTACAAAGCTTTGTGGGTCAAGATCAAGAACTTGTGGAGCGTGTGCTACCTGTGTTGCTGATTTGCTCCGCAATACCTTTGTTAGTAGCTTTGCAGAATGCTACTCAAGGCTTTTTAGTGGGTGAAGGTCGTACTGGTGTTGTTAATCAAGCTACTACAGTAGGAACAGTAGTGCTATTGATTATCGCTTCTTCGGCGGTACAATCTGGGATGAATGGTGCTATAGCTGCTGCTGTTGCTATGGTGGCTGCTTTAGTTACGGAACTTATTTGTTTAGCAGTTAATCTTAAATATTCCCCTCTACAATAAATTTGAATAACCCATCAAATCTTGTATTTCATCTGCGTTTATCTGCTTTCATCTGCGTTCTAAAAAACACAAAATAATGATAAATAATTATTGTTTATATAGCTTCGTGCGTTAGTAACTTATATGGCAAAAATTCTATTGGTTGAAGATGAGCCAGATTTAGGGGCTGCAATTAAGCGAACTTTGAACCAGGATAAATATATTGTCGATTGGGTTCTAGATGGCGCAGAAGCTTGGGATTATTTAGAAAGCAAATGGACGCAGTACAATTTAGCTATTTTTGATTGGTTATTGCCAGGACTATCTGGATTAGAGTTGTGCAAAAGGTTACGTTTACAAAATAACCCTTTGCCTGTATTAATTTTGACAGCTAAAGACCAAATCGAAGATAAAGTACAGGGTTTAGATGCTGGTGCGGATGATTATTTAGTAAAACCATTTGGTATGGCGGAACTGCTGGCACGGTTGCGTTCTTTGCAAAGGCGATCGCCCCAACTGCAACCCCAACAGTTAACTGTAGATCGCTTTACTCTTGATTACAATTCTCGCACTATTAGTTATCAAAATCAGATTAGTGATGCGAAGGTAATTCCTTTAACAACTAAGGAATTTCAACTTTTAGAATATTTTATGAAGCATCCCCACCAAATTGTTACTTCTGACCAAATTCGCAACCAACTGTGGGAAGTGGGTGCAGATCCAATTAGTAATGTGGTAGCAGCGCAAATGCGCTTGCTAAGACGCAAACTAGCTGATTTTGGGAGTAATAATTTGATTGAAACTGTTCATGGTGTGGGATATCGCTTTAATCCAACAATTAACAATTAACAATTAACAATTAACAATTAACAATTAACAATTAACAATTAACAATTAACAATTAACAATTAACAATTAACAATTAACAATTAACAATTAACAATTAACAATTAACAATTATAGCAGTAGCCAGGGAGGTTAGGGCATTTAAGGGTTCTGAAACCCTTGGGAATCAAAGCTTTTAAAAAGCTGAAGGCTGATAGCT
>JBARVL010000594.1:0-17025 GCA_049646245.1 Crinalium sp.
GTTGTTTTTGTCGTGTCCCATTGAGTTAAATAAACTAGCCAAGTTTCTGTTAGTTGAGTTGCAGCCAAGGAGTTTTTAAAGATTGGTTTTGATTGATGTTCGGGCGATCGTCCGATTACGCATTCCAGCCCTAAAACCTTCCATTCACTCGGTATTTGCGGTGGAACCACATAGATAGCAGGGATAGTCGAGCCGTTAGTTAGCGTGTAGGTTCCTAGCTCGTTACCTAAAGCTGATGCGATCGCGTCTCTTATCTCCTTAGCTTTGGTTTGCATTGAAAGCCTCAATGAAAACTTCTACCAAGTCGGTGCGGGTTACAGCTTCTCTTGTCCAAGGTCGGGCAGGTAGTTCAGTTCCAGATTTGAGAACCGCACCTTCGTGAACTTGAACTGCGTAAGGCACATTCCAGCTAAATTGATGGTTTAATTCATCAACCTTTTGATGTTCCTGGGAATCGCGCAAATCGCCTGTATCTACAATGTTTCTGGGAGTGGAGACTACTTCGCCAGATTTTCGTACCGTTGTGCGGGGCCATTCATAAAGCGGTTGTTCAATGGCATCCTTGAAAGCAGTGTTCGCAGTTTCGGCTGTGGCATCAAGAGATCGCTCTACTGCTTGGTAAATAGCATCAGTGTTTAGCTTTAAAGTAAAATTATTCATCTTGATAGCTCAAACCAACCCGCAATGCGTGTACCTGTTAAATCCAAAAACTCTTGGGCAACAACTGCTGCTCTTTGCATTACTGGCACTAGAAAAAATCGTCCGGTTAGACCATTGATAGTCGCTTGTGCAGGTGCAGTGGGTGTGATGTTACTAGGCAGTATCGCTGGATTAATAGCAAACCCTTCCATGTAAATGGCGCTGATATTCACTCCTGATGGACGTTCAACTCGTGGATCTTTGACCTGATCGAGTTTGCAGGAAACTTCTAAAACTGATTGCGATTCAACGGGATTTCCAGTTTCAGGATCAATAGTGGTTGTTCCTGAACCAGTTTGGAAGGTTAAAACCGCATTATTGAGAAGCCCGTCAAGCAATGAAGCTGCCATCAGAATATGTTGGCTACCTCGCTCTCGACTTCATAACCAATAAATCTGGCTAATTGTCGTTTCAAGTCGTTTCGATAACGCTTAATTTGGCAAATTCTCGCATCTGATTTCCATTCCAATACGTCTGCTTTTTCAAGTCCCGCTTGACGGGTTCCCGCTTGTAAAAAAGCCTGTGCTACCAAATCCATTTTTGTGACGATCGCTATTACTTGCTCAACCAGGGTTTCTGACTCTGCCTGGGTTAAATTCAACTTTTCCCAAAGGAGGGGCAAGTCAGATTGAGACAGTTCAAGGTGGTTGAGGATCTTGTAACGATCAGCTTCGGTGAACATTGGTAGCAATCAAGCTCAGTGGTTCAATATCCACATTAAAAAGGTTTTCTCGGAGCTTATATAGAGTGAAGAATTGCATAGGAAAAAGGTGGTTGGGTGCGATCGGCTAAAAAAGCTAAAAAGCTAAAAATTACTGAAATCTTTATTTAAACAGTAGCTATACCAAAATCCGGCATTATTACCCGTTTCTGGCTACCAGCAGCGTAAATACCCAATGCTGCTGCCCAAAACCTATCGGCGTGTCCGTTACTGTCACTATCAGCGTCAAACCTAATATTTCCTAGCGGAGTGGTAATTTTGCGAACTTTGTGAAGGTCTGTTCGTAGTTCAACGTCGCCTAATGGTATCCGTGCTTTTCGATCTTCAAATGCTTGTTTGATTGAGTTAGCTAAGTGCTGTTTGCTGCTGCTAGTAAACAGCACTCCTTCAATCCGATGCTTACCGTGACGAAGTTGTGCAGCTTCTACTGGGGCTTCTCCCATCCCGGATTGGTCTATACAAACTCTCACCGGATCGTAGGTATTAATTAATTCGTCTAAATTTGCAGCCTGTTCCGCGAAAGATGCGCGTTTTAAAGTACGAACTTCTCTACACCACATTACGTCGCCGATCGCCTCCCAAATCCAAGCAACCCATAAATCATTGCGTCGCCCAATATCATTACCAATGAAGCATTTACCGCCCTGGTAATTTTCGGGTATGCCAGCAGCTTCGTGTTCGCAGCCGTTAATTAAATCATAAGAAAGCCAAGCACTAGCTTCATCCAACCACTGCAACTCATACTCTTGCGCCCAACCGTCATCATCATTCAGTGCGTGTTTTAATTCTTCAATATTTCTTGGTAGCCCTTCTGCGACTGCTGTATGAATATCAGTAAAATGGCGGCTCCAAAGTTGATCTGTCGCTGTCATTAAGTCAAAAAATTTGTTCCCCTTCCCATTGGGAGTACTGGTAATTCTGATATCGTAACCATTACTAATAACAGGGAATAGTGCTGACCAAATTTTTCTACTATCTTGATGAAATGCAAATTCATCTAAATAAACATTGGCGCTAAAACCTCTGGCTGTATCAGGATTTGCAGGTAAAGCTGTTATCCTACTACCGTTGGGTAAAACGACTTCTAATGCTTTGTAAGTAGCCTCGCTCGACTTCCATTCATACTCTAGAGATTCAAACCCCAAGGAATAAGCTTTGCAGTGCGCTTTAATACCTTCGTCAATTAATTCTTTAGCTTGCCTTTCCCCACGTGAAAGCATTACCCAGCGTTGTTTCGTTTTGTTGACTTCTGCCTCAAAGCATCTGTCTACTATTTCCAAAGTAGTTGTGAAACTTTTACCAGTTTGCCTAGCTTGCATGGAAATTTTAAAACGGCTACGATCTTGCAACCATCGTTTTTGATAGGGATATAGTTTAATTGCGGACATTTAATTTACGTCCTCGATTTCTATCCAAGCACCTAGTTCACCAGGCGATTGATATTCAACTATTAGTTTTGATACGTTTTTAATGGAGTCGTCAACAAGAATTCCGGTGGCAACAATACAATCAAGTAGCGCACCTGCTGCATTATCTAAGTCAATGTTGGTGCGGTGCTTGCCTTGCAGTATGATTCGGATAGATACTGGAGTAGTTAAGGGAAATAAGCTGTAATCATTAATTTGCAAAGCTATTTCTGATTCAGCAATTTTTCGCCAGTCGCTATATCTTTTAGGTAAATATGCTCCGTGTATAGATAGTCTTGGTCGCGCTTTTGGTACTACATTTCCAGGCAGCCAGAGTTTAAAAAATTCCATAAATCTCCTCTCTGACGCGGCGTAGTGTTTCTGGATCTAACTTGCCGCCTTTTCCACCTTCAGCATCTAGATCTTTAAATTTTGCTTCTAATTTTTCTTTTACTTCAGTTTGATATTTCTTCAATGAAATAGAAGATTTGTTAAGGGCAGCTACCATTTGCCCTAAATCTTTTATTGTTAGCTTTTCACTTGCCTCGGAGTACAAATCTAAATCTACGAGCGCTTGAAAGGCTTTTTGTTGGGCTAATCTTGTGAGGGCATCAGCGAGGTTGTTTTCGTCATCCCCTACTGTTTCCACGATCGCCTTAGCTTGTTCGGTAACAGTTTTAATGGTTGATAGCTGTTTTTCAAATTCCTGTCCGTAGCGATGGATTGCGCTACGGGATATTGAAAAGCCTTGTTCTAGCAACCAATCAGCTAATCCTTGATAGTTTGAAAATTCAGTACTAATTAATCGTTGGTCTAGTTCTGATTTAAATTCTTCTGGGAGTTGATTGACAGAGGAGCGACGCGGCATTTTTACGGTAAATTATTATCTCTGTTTAAGCGTCCCAAATTATCCCGCGAAAGTTAAGAGTGCAGAACTTCAGGTGGCTATCTTCGGTTTAACCGAAGATGAGAAGGTTTTAGGGGCGATCGCTTCAGAACTTCGCAACTATATCTATCGGTTTTAGGTGCTACAAAGTAGTGCGTAGCACCTAGCGTTTGTACTAGCGTACATTGATTAGGAAGCCTTGCAATCGCGGGATTGTTGGACAAAATTGGCTTTGTCCCCGTGTACGCATAAATTCCAGAAATAGATTTGAGCGTTCAAAGGGAGTGCGTTGATAAGTTGTATCAAGCGCACTGATAGAACGTCTTTCCTTCTATGCCGATACTTAGATATTTCATAAATATCTATGCCGCTGGCTTTTGAGATATCAGATGCTTTAAGTTTAAAGAATTTGATAGTTAAGTCGAGTGCTGTTCTAGGGTCCATCGTTCTGTTGCCTGTGGTTGTTGATCACTATCTTCTCTTACTGTTGTGCTTTTGTACAACACTAGATTGTCTTTCTACACTATGTATTAATAGAAATTAGAATTGTTGCTCAACTGGACAAGTGTAAATGAATATAAAAGAATTTAGAGAAGTAACGCTTGGAGAGCTTGAAAGACTTACGGGCGTAGATCGTCCTCGCTGGAGCCGCTATTTGAGCGGAAAAACCAGCGTTACTGTAAAGACCCTAGAAAAAGCTGCCCCTAAATTAGGTATGACTACAGACGAACTCCTTAAGGCAATGAACGAAAGAGCTAAGTCCGTTAGTTAAGTTTTGTTCTTAAACTACTTGTCTAAATCTACAAGTAAATGTTATCTTGTGGTTCTAGACAAGTTTTTTGGCTTAACGGCATGGCTACCCCTCAACCACTACCTGAATATGGATGCGCTAGCGCCCAGCCAGATAATCTGCCCCAGCAACGGCGAGATGCCAAATTATCAATCTTGGCAGCGTTTGAAGATTTCTGTGATCGCCACAATTTAAATATTTGTGAAGGGCGGTTTAAGTTTGCAGAGTTGTACAACTCTAAAGCTGTAGCTGTGGCAGATTGGGTTAGAAACCTTGTCAACACTATTTCTGTACCAACACTATTTCGGTGGCAGAAACTTCTTAAGTCGGGGCTAAACGCACTTGCAGGTAGATGGGGAAAGCATCGCCTTGGCAAAGGCATGATCGACTCAGATCCAGAAGTTAGGGAAATAGTCGAAGGGATGCTGCTTTATCGCTCAGATCATATAGCAGCAGAGCTTCGTTGCCGATTTCCCGACAAACGCTTACCGAGCCTAAGAACCATAGAAGGATGGGTAAAACGCTGGAAAGAAAAGCATCCCCAAGAATGGGCGCTACTACAAAGTAAGCATTTATTTAATTCAAAATTTCGTGCAGCGCACGGTGTGACATCGGAAGATGTGTACTTTGCCAATCAACGCTGGGAGATCGACGCGACTAAAGGCGACATTGTTCTTTCGGACAACTCCCGTTACTCCATTTTATTGATTGAAGATATCTTCTCTCGTCGCCTCAAGGCTTTTGTTACCAAAAATAGCAACGCCAAAAGTTTGGTTCGCGGTTTGCTACGCCGCACTATTTTAGATTGGGGATTGGCGGACGAATTAGAGATAGTCACAGACCGAGGCAAGGAATTTATCTGCCCTTACTTTCTGGGAAGCCTAGAAAGTTTGAACATCGCTTACCGGAAGTGTGATGCCTTCTCTCCTTGGCAGAAGCCGCACATTGAGCGTAGTTTTGGGACATTAACACGCGAACTGCTAGAAAGGCTGCCTGGTTTCTGCGGTCATAGCGTAGCTGAAAGACAACTTCTCCGTGCGCGTGGAGAAGATGAAGTCGAATTACTGCTAACGCCAGAAGAACTGCAACAGAGATTAGACGGTTGGTGTGCAGAGTATGAACAAACAGCACATCGCGGGTTAGAGAATAGAACCCCTATACAACGCTGGGCAGAATCGCCCAAACCCATCAAAAAAATTACAGATGAGCGTGCCTTGGACATTTTGCTGGCAGAAGTGCCAGATGGTGGTGGGCTTCGGGTAGTCCAAAAACGTGGCATTCAAGTTAATAATGCTTGGTTTGCTGACAGCGAGGGTCAGTGGGCGCTACACATTGGCGAAACAGTACAAGTAAAATTTGACCCGTTTGACGCTGGAACAATTTACATTTTTGAACCTGGAATTGATGGCGAATTTCTCTTCATCGCTACTAATTCTGACTTACTAGGCGAGAGCCGCCAAGAAAAAGCACAAGCTGCCCATACTATGCAGCAACAAGTGAAATCCACAGTCCGTAGCTTGAAGAAATTGGCGGACAAAGTGAAGGAAACCTCACCGATAGTTGCTGGTATTGCACAGATAGGCAACCTGGTAGCGTTTCCTCTACAAGCACAAAGTTTCGACTCTCAGGGCTTACGAGCAGCCCAAGAAGCCTTAGTCGCACTCCAGCAACTAGAGTCGCCACGCATCCCTGAGCCTCTAACAGAGGAACAGGAAGCAGCGCGGCAAGTGGAGATTAAGCGATTAGAGGAGTTGGAAGTAGCAGCACAAGCAGAATCTGCAACAGACCGCTACCGCAGGTTGTGGTTTGCAAAACAGCAAAGATCTTTGTTGGCTGCCGATGACGCGCTCTTTATGGAGCGATATGAGCGAACACCTGGTGGCAAGTGGGTTAAGCAAACGCTGGAGGCGAAAGAGGCTGATGGCACAGGTTAACTGCCACCAAAGCAAAACTGCCCCGACCGTAAATCGGGGCAATCAATGAAAATCACTTAGGTACATTATATGCGGAAAACGATCACCAAAACAAGGAACATAACGAATTTTGCAGAAGCATTTGGCTTCTTGCTGAACCAAGACGATGAACAGATGGCAGTTATCTACGGAGATCCTGGAACAGGAAAATCTACCGCCGTTCAATTTATTGCTGCTCAATCTGATGCCATCTTGATTACAGCCCGCCCCAATATGACGGGATTTGGGCTAGTCAAGACAATCTTGTCAGCAATGGGCGCTACGTGCCGATCATTCGGATCTGGGCTAGACAAAATTATTGAACGGTTGTCTGAGTCGGGCAAAGCACTATTTATAGATGAAGCTGATTACCTACTGCATGACTTTTCACTGCTTGAAGCTTTGCGGGCAATCCACGACAACGCAGAAGTTCCTGTGATTCTGGTAGGGATGCCGGGGATATTTAACAAGCTGGCACATCATCGCCAACTGTGTGATCGCATTCACTTTTTAGAATTTACAGCTTGCGATCTGCAAGATGCACGACTGCTTGCCGAGACTCGGTGTGAAGTCAGGGTTGATAACGATTTGTTAGCAGCAATCCACAGTTTCGCAAAGGGCAACTTGCGACTAATCAAACGCATTTTATCTCATGTGGAATCTCACGCATTAGTGATGGGCTGGGATAGTTGCAACCTCAACCGATGGGGTAAACAACCCTTTCTACCTGCGATCGCTCAACAGCCCTCCTTCAACAAAAAAGCTCGGAGGTCTGCGTAATGAAATCTAGAAAAGCAGGCTTATTTATCTATTCTCACGGGCAATGGCAGCGCGGTTGGTGGCCAGTTACTTCCAAGCCTCGTCTTTCCCCTGTAGTTCAAAAGATTCATAGATCTTTAGTTGAAGGTTATCAACCTCAAACTAAATATTGCGTCACAGCAGTTTATGAGGGTAAACGGCAAGTTCGGTTTAAAGAATTAAGTGCTGAACAAGCAGAGTTTTGGCTGCGTTGGATAGAGCGTAACGAGCCAAATACAGACCCAAGAGTTGAAATTTCATTTCAATTGAGCGAGGCTTAATAACCTTTTCGGACGGTGTTTTTACACCGTCCATATCTGTTTGTTTAAGGAGTAAATCATGGTGGATGAACAACGACTTCTCAAGCTACTAGAAAGAATAGCTGCTGCCTTAGAAGGCAGTGCTGGAGAAACCAAGCTCGGCTTCGGTGAACCTCCGATGCCTCAGTACATTTTCATTAAGAACGAAGGAAAGTATCTCTGGTATTTCTACAATGCTGATCGCGACGAAAAAATCCCTATTAATGAAAAAGCGTTAACTGGAACCATTACGGGATTAAAGCTTATTGAAAAACAATTCAAGGGTGAAGAAAAAACCAAGCTTGATATTTTTGTTAGTGCCGACCAGTTATATGCTTTGCGGTCAGGGTTAACTACTACTTTCTCTAAAGGGTTGTTACTGGCTTTAGATTCACTGGCTCCGCAAGAAATAAAAGCGCCATTAACAATTAGCCTTACCCCTGGAGAAGAAAACACCGTATTTTGTGGCGTTTACACAACATCAGGGCGGATAAAAACTGAGTGGAATCCTAACGCTGATTGGGAAGGGATTGTCAAGAAAATTCAAAAAATACTGGGTTATGCGCCTAGTGAGCAACAGATTCAAAGCCAGCTTGAACCTGCTGAAATTATGAAACGTATTGAGCAATCAATGCAGTCTTTAGGCTGGTCTGTTGAGGATGGTAAACGTTACATCAACGACGTTTACAAAAAGTCTTCACGTTTACAGATGGAACCGCATGAACTTTTGGAATTTATGCAGCATTTAGAAGAAGTAAATGCCTCTAGAGGTTAAAAATCAGCCATGTTTGATGAAAGCTTAATTGCTCCTAAATATGCTTCGTTAACGCTAGCCACTCAGCAACAGCTTGATGAATTCAAGGATTATATAGCTGCACATCCTGAAGAAGTTAACCAAATTCTCTTGGTAGTTTTTCGTAATTTTTTAATATTGCGAGAAGAAAACTTGAGGCTGACTGCTGAAAAGCAAGTTTTAAAACATTTGAATATTCAAATGTCTGAAACCCTAGAAAAAATTCAACAATTGGCAGCTAGATAGAGGGAACGGACATGACTGAAATGGATGAAACACTGAAAAAAGCACTTCCAGTACAGTATTTACTACTGTACGAAAATCTAGCCAGAACACTACGCGAACATCCTGAATTAGCTGGAGATTTAGCTCTGAGTTTATTTGCTGATTTGTTGGTTGTCAAAGCCTTATACCAAGAAACTCAAAAGCGTTGCAACATTTTGGAATGGCAAAAAAATAGATTATTGATTCTTCATAATGAGGAGCAAGAATGAAAGCTTGGAATCCTTGGTCACAAGAAGAAGTGAGTTATCTTCAATTAAATTACGGGAAAATTCCGGTTTCTAAAATTTCTGAGAATCTGAATAGATCTCGCCCTGGAATTCGTGCAAAAGCACTAAAGCTTGGATTAATAAGTGAATTAAACCTCAATAAAATTTGGACTGAGGAAGAAGACCAAGTTTTAGTACAAGAATTTGTCCCCGACAAAACAGTAGTAATAAGTATCGCTAAAAAGTTAGGGCGCTCTAGGGATAGCGTTTATCGTCGTGCCTGGAGTAAAAATCTATGCCGTAAATACGATTCAAGACAACGGCATCTTTGGTCAGAAGAGGAAACTGAATTATTGAAGGATTTAGCAGGAGAACCTGTTTCTCGCATCCTCAAATCAATTAATACTTGGCGCAGTAAAAAGGGATTGGAGAAAAGGAGCAAAACCGCTATCGAGAGGAAATTAATGTCTCTTTCAATTTCACGTAAAGCCGAAGGCAATTATCTTGATGTAGCTACTTTGGCTGAGGTTTTAAGATGCTCCAGATTTGTTATTTACAAATGGGCGCACGATTAAAAAGAGGTTTTGAAGCCTCTTTGTGAAGGGCAAGGAGAAAAGAAAAAGCATTATCTATTTCACGTTTCTAACCTCAAGAAATTCTTCATTGATTATCCAGGCGAAGTTGCGAAAACTAGACCCAATATTACTTGGCTAATTACCATAATTTCCTCCAAATCTAAGTCCGCCTGATGAGGCTGCTTGACCCGCAGCCGAAACTCCCCACAAGGGAGTCGCGGAGAGTCCGCAAAGTGTTTCTCCTTCCTGTCGGGGGTAGAAATACCCCCATTTTTTTATTATTTAGGAGGTATCGGATGAGGGGGGATATTGAATCAATTGATGTTGCTTTAATTGAGTTAAATGGCGGCACTCAAAGTCGGTCTAAGCTTGATGAACAAACACTGGAAGATTATGTGCAGGGCTGGCAACTTGGAGCAACATTTCCGCCCATTGAAGTGTATTTTGATGGGCAGAAATATTGGCTGGCTGACGGCTTTCACCGATCCGAAAGCTTTAAACGGGCGGGTAAAGGTCGGCTCATAGAGGCTATCGTCCACCAAGGTACACGCCGAGACGCTATTCTGCATTCTGTCGGGGCTAACGCCTCTCATGGGTTGAGGCGCACCAACCCAGACAAGCGACGTGCTGTGCTAACACTACTGAAAGATGAGGAATGGTCGCGGTGGTCAAATCAGGCGATCGCCCGCAAATGCGGTGTAGATGAATCCTTAGTCCGCACTCTCAAATCTGAACTATCTTCGGTTCAACCGAAGATGGAAGAGGAAAAGCAACTTGCCAAAAAATGCGGCGTTGACGTGGACGAACTTAGAGAAGCTAAATCTCAATTAAGTTCTACTCCTACCCGCAAAGCGACTAGGGGTGGGAATACCTACGATATAGATACAAGCGCGATCGGAAAATCCAAGCAGCAGAGCGCATCAGGGGCAGAAACCTATATATATAAAGGTACTGGTGCTTGGGGGCTGCTAAAAAATCAAAAGTATTTTTTAGAACCCAATGCAAAAGTAGTTCTAGCAAATACCAGCCTGACAGATCCCTCCCAGGTATTTGTCAGACTGGTAGACCAACCAGAATCTGCGATTCAAGTTAGTCAAAAAGATTTGAAGTCTCAAATTTTAGACATGGCGAAAGTCGAAAGTGCGACGGACATGGATTTGTTGATTGATTGCGTCGGGCTTGATGAAATGTCACAAATGTTTGCTGAAGCAGATCCTGGTCTGCGTAAGTCAATCTACAAGCTTTTTCCTGGTATATACGATATCATTGAGACGCAATTAGGTGAAGATATTGCTGTGCGACTGAAAGAGGAGGATTCAAGCGATACTCAGTCTGCCGAGTCATTAGCCAGCAGCTATCCCTTTAAAATTGGTGATTTTGTAGAGCTTGTAGACCCGCCAGATGGTTCAGGATGGAGTCCAGGCGATCGCGTAGTTATAAACGAAATTGATTACAACACTCAAACGATTTACCTGAAGCTGGACGAATATCAAGTAGGCAAAAAATTCAAGAGCTTTAGTTTTGATGAGATTCGATTGGCTAGTAAATGGAAGGTAGGCGATCGGGTTCAAGCTCCAAAATTTTATCAAAGCCGAATTTTTATTGTTAGACAAGTTTATGAAACTGGAATGATTGGCGTAGAGGATTTAGAAAAAAGCCCAAGCTCTGGTGTTCCTAGTTTCAGCTTTTCTAGCGACGATTTATGCCTGGCGATTGATATTAATGCCGATCAGTCTGCCCAGCCTACTCAAATACGAAATACATTCGACGCTCTCCGTGACTGTTTTGGAGACTATGAAACCATTAGAGAGATTTCTGATAAAGATAGACTGCCAAATAAACCGCTTTACCTATCTTTACGAAATGGTTATGAAGATTGGGCTGGATTTATTTGCAATTGCTATTGGCAGGGAAAAATAAAAGAATTTGTTTTCAACATTCCCGCCCAAACGCATACGTCAAGCTGGCAGGAAATAGCTGACGCGAGTACAGCGATTTGTTTCACAAGAGAAAGAAGCGTTGTACTTTTTTACTTCGGAGTTAATTTTGAAAAATTTCGAGCAGCTTTTGAAAGTCTTGGATTAATTTTAAAGCGCCATAAGTAGAAAGTTTAAACATTAGTAAAGGATTAACAATGAAGGCTATTACCTTACATCAACCTTGGGCATCGCTTATAATATTGAATCTTAAACAATTTGAAACTCGCAACTGGGCTACTAACCATAGGGGTGAATTAGCTATCCACGTAGCGAAGCGACCCATTAAACCCGCCGAAATTGATGCTGTTGTTAATTTAATTTCTGATGCTAAAACTATTGAGGTCATCAAAAATTATGACTATCCTTTCGGATGCGTAGTGGCAACCTGCAACTTGATTGACTGCATTACTATGACACCGGAATTTATTGCTTCGCAATCCTTGACCGAACGCACAACAGGGGGATTGGTCAGAGGGTAGGTTTGCTTGGAAATTAGAGGAGGTGCTGCGCCCCATAAACTTTAAGCCTGAGAGTTGTTAAGTGCGATCACAACAAACATATCTAGTAACATTTCTTCACAAAAATAAACACTCCTTAAGCGCAAGGAGTGTTTTCTTTATCCGCCAAATCATCTATCTAAAGGTATACTTAAGAAAACCTAAAGAAATAGATGTTAAGCTTCACACTGAATTAAATGGATTATTTCTGGGAACCTTAAGTAAAGCAAAATAAGTGAGCCGCGTAATGAATCAGGTAGAACAGCCGGAGTCAAGTCAAGAAGATTTAAACTTAGATATCAGCGACCTACCTGAATCTATGCGATCGCTCTCAGAATTAATAGGATTAGAGGCAGTTTTGAAGTTGATGCACCTGTATGGTGGTCAGCCTGTGTACATACCATCACGATATAAGGAATCACACAAATTGGCTCAATATTTGGGATGCGATGCCTTCAAGAAGCTTTGGAGGGAATTTGGGGGACTATCAGTCCAAATTCCTATGGGTACACGAGCTATCTCTAAGGCAAGAAATAGAATGATTAAAGCAAAGCGTCAACACAACTCGACTGGAGCGCAGTTAGCGAGAGATTATAAGTTGTCGCAACGCCAAGTTTGGTATATCTTAGCTGCCATCAAAGCATCGGACAGTCAGACTGAGATTGAGGGCAGAACACGCCTAGCTCATTAGTGCGGCGCTTCTCACCACATTTGTTGCAATATGCAATCCCTGCTGCTTTGAAAAAATCAGTTGCGAAAGTTTCTGCGGATGTTGGTTTGGGTTTGGGCTTTGCGGGTTCTATTATAGTTTCAAGTATTTCAGGTTTTTCTAATTTTTCAGGCATAGCTTTTATAGTGGCGATCGGCTTTATCTATTGTTTTTTCTATAGAATTATGTAAATTTGTGGCTAAAACTAGAGTGAAAAAATTCGCACTTAAGGCTGAAATTTTTCACTCTTAATTTTTTACTTAGCCCAACGTAGATTTGAGCTAGGTGTTTTATATTTATTAAATAATGTTGATTGATCGCAACGCCGATAATATTCGGGGAAATAATACTTCTGAGTCAGATACGATTCGTGCTTTGAACAAGCAGAAAGGGTTCAAGGGGAACGATTCAGTTACCAGCAGTGAAAATAGTCACTCAACCTCTGTCGCAGGGAGTGACACCGCCCCGCATACAGAGAATTCCGACAACAGCGATGAAGCTTTGTCCCTAACTAAAGATCAGCTAAAAGCGTTTATTCAAGCTGGTGTCGCCCAGGAGATGAAGGGTTCTAAGTCAAAAATTGATACCCTCGTTCAAGAACTAGAAGCGGCTCGGAATGACGCTGACGCAGCCAAGAAAAAAGCTGATGAAGACAAGGCTTCTCTACAGCAACGCATTGAAGCTGAGAAGAAACAGAAGGATACTTTAGCTCAGATGTTTTCTGAGTTCGGTTATGTTCCTGGTGAGGATGGTGGCGATCGCTCTGGTGGTCACGCCTATATTGCGCCTTCATCCATGCGTGGTGGGATGTCTGCGGATGATGCTCAGAAGGAATTTTTACGCATCTTAGATAGCAGAGACGCTACTCCAACTGCAATGTGGTGTTCTCCATATACTGGAGAAACCTTTTTGCAGAAGGATACTTCCAAAGCCGCGAGGTTTATTCGTGAACATCGGGAACTATTACGAGATGGGATGGAAAATCTTGCTAAAAAGAATGGGCTGTTACGTGGTAAATCTTCTTCTTATGCAGGTAGAGATGCGGCTACTACAGCAGCAGATATTCCTCCCGCATTTTTAGATTATTTATCTGCGTTTGTGCGGATGGCTCACAGCCCCAAGTTTATTTTTCATCAGTTCGCCAACAAACGTCTGGAATTAGGTAAGGGTCCTGGTGATGTCATCCAAGTTCCTCGCATTGCTTATGCAGAAACAGGGACAGCTACTAGCGATTGGGAACTTACTCCAGGCACGCCCATCACCTCTGAAGATCAACCAATTAATGCTTCTTCAGTGTCAGTCACATTGCGCGAATATGGCATGGGGAAAAACTCCAGCTTGCGCCCAATTGGTATTCCCGAATTTGTAATGTCAACCAGCTTGCTAGACCTAGAGCAAGCGTTACAACGCAATATCGGTCATAACTACAATGAATTCCAAGATTTAAGTTTACGCACCCTTTGGTTAGCAACGACTAGGGTTGTTTACAATAAGAAAGATACGGTCGTTACGTCGGCTGGAAGTGTAGCCGCAGGCGACGGTGGGACAATGACATACAAATTCTTAAATGATTTGTATGCCTATATGTGCAGTCTAAATATTCCAGCTTATATGAATGGAAAATACGGAATCGTATTGCACTCCAAAGCTTTAGCACAACTGAAAAATGACTTGGCTGGACAGAATCAGTACCTCGACAAACAAAGCATGGAAGATTTAACCAATATCTTCAATGCAGCCACCCAGTCTGATGTAGACAAAATCTCTGGCTACGAAGGCGACATTGGTAACTTCATGGTATTTTCCACTAATGCTATTAGCTTAGGCGCTGCGGGTACACCTGGAAGCCAAACAGAAACTATCGGTGGTAGCTCTAATGTTACTCGCTCCAGCCTTGCTTTTGGAGCAGATACGGTCTGTCAGGCTACTGGCTTAAGCATGGAAATTCGTGAGGAAACTAATTCTTCCTTCGGAAGATTAAGAAGGTATATCTGGAAAAGCCACGAAGGTTTTGGATATCTTGATGTCGATTCAGCCATTGATCCAAATCAGAGCCTGCGTGTGATTGAATGTCGATCCGTCGATATAGCAGTTTAGGGATTCAATAAGTACGCAAGCTTGAGTCCTGAAACTCGTTTTGACACTCCCCTGCCTAAAGGCGAGGGGATTCTACATTCACCGTCAGAACTTGCTCAACCAGGGTCTCCCCAAGCAGAGTAGAGGCTCCAACTCCTGTAGCGTTAATTTGGGGATGCCCTCCCCTATTTTTAGCTAAATTGAGAATATTTATTGCTGCGTTTGTATCCCTCTGTAACTCACATCCGCAACTACATTTGTGAGTGCGGGTTGATAGAGTTTTCTTTACTATTGCACCACAATTACTGCATTTTTGTGATGTGTAATGAGGTGGAACGGCAACAGTTTGAGTGCCAAACTTAACAGCAAAGTGTTCTAGCCATTGACGGAAAGTAGACCAAGCCACATCATTTATAGATTTGGCTAGACAATGATTTTTTTACCATGTTCCTGACAATTAAATCTTCATAGGCGACTAAGGCGTTAGCCTTGCATACGCAGCGTCCCAGTCTCTTGGAATGCTCATTACGTTGCCTACTTACTTTTAAGTGTTTTCTGGTATATCTTTGTATGGCTTTCCGTCTCTGATTTTTACCTTTCTCCTTCTTGGAAATCTGCCTTTGAGCGTGTTTAATCGCTTTTTCAGCTTTTCTTAAAAACTGTGGATTTGGTTCATGGTGTCCATTAGAATCCGAGTAAAAATACTCTAACCCCACGTCTAGACCTATTTCACCGTCTCCAGTTCTAGATTCTTTTTGAACATCTATACTTAAGCAGAATTGAACATAGAAGCCGTCAGCACGTTTAACAATTCTGACTCTTTTGATAGATTTAGCAGGATATGTATGGATATCCCACTTCCCCAACAATTTAACCTCACCAATACCTTTTTTATCAGTAAAGGTAATACGTCTTTTTGTAGGATGAAGCGACCAACCACAAGTCTTGTATTCAACTGAGCGATTATCTTTTTGAAATCTGGGGAATCCTTTTTTCCCAGGCTTTCCTTTTTGGCAATTATTGTAAAACCTAGCGATCGCAGTCCACGCCCTTTCGGCAGCAGCCTGACACGCCATTGAACTTAATTCTTTTACAAACTCAAACTCTTTACGCAATGCTGTTGAGTAATTACTCAAAGTTATTTTGTTAACTTTCGCTTCTTTGGGCGCATCCATCCAATAACGTAAAGCTTTGTTTCTGACGAATTGGGTAGTTCTGATAGCTTCATTAATGGCTAGTTGTTGCTTCTTGTTAACTACTGCTTTGTACTCTAATACCAGCACTGCGTTATCACCTCCTTTGAATTTCAAGTTGACTTGAAAACGACAACAATAACTGGGGTATTACTTTACTAAAACGAGCAAATCACCAACTTCGCAGTCAAGGACTAAGCAAATCTTTTCGAGAGTATCAAGAGGGATAGATTTAGCTTTGCCATACTCAATCTTTTGGATATTTGCTAGAGACATTTCAAGTTGTCGTGCCAAAGCATTTTGGGACAAGCCTTTAGCTTCTCTAAGATCTTTTAACCTAACTTGCACAGGCATTTCTTTTATTAACTACTGAAAGTGTAACATACTATCAGTAGTCTAACTATTAGTATTAGTTATGGGAAGAGCATTGCTGGATAGACAATTATCATAAGTCTAACCTTTAAGTAGCCTACTGACAGTATGTAAGATAGATACAGAAAAGGCGGCTCTCCTTCCACAGATACCCGCCTTCTCTACCCAAATTAATTGGAGATTTATATGATGCCACAAACCATAACTCGCCCGATCGCACCTCCCCGCTCCATCCCTTACGAACACCGTCAGACTATAGCTGCTGTACTTTCCTGGGACTTATACAGAGAAGTTAACCCAGAAGAAATCGAATCCTTCTACATCGTCAAAGATATCCTCTGGGTAAACCTGACAGAAAACCGAGCAATCCCGATCGCAGTAGAAACCTTTCGCAGTATTGCAACTCAACAACAAGCGCAGCGCGAACTGGATCAATACATTGAGGAGCAGTCAGAAGCGATCGCACCCGAACCCATTGAAATTGATTCCACTGACGGAATTTACCGCGTCTGGAAATCCACCCAGCTACTTGGTACATATTACCGAGACAACACAGGCAAATGGGTAGCCCAACCACGCTACGGTGCTGCCCATCGATACAAGACTGCTAAAGCTGCACAGAAAGCTCTTACCGCTTAGATAAATAACTTCACAATCACGCTGCGATCGCAGCGTGGCTATTGATTCATTAATCAAAACCATGTCTAAAAATATCATTCCATCGCCTGTGTTTCTATCTAGGCGTAAGTTTCAGCTAAGTGATTACTTGAGAATTGTCTACATTGATCC
>JBARVL010000595.1:0-8353 GCA_049646245.1 Crinalium sp.
GTTGTTTTTGTCGTGTCCCATTGAGTTAAATAAACTAGCCAAGTTTCTGTTAGTTGAGTTGCAGCCAAGGAGTTTTTAAAGATTGGTTTTGATTGATGTTCGGGCGATCGTCCGATTACGCATTCCAATCCTGAAACTTTCCAGTCACTCGGTACTTGTGGAGGTACTACATAAATGGCGGGAATTGTTGAGCCATTGGTTAGGGTGTAAGTACCCAGTTCGCTATTTAGGGCGGTTGCGATTAAGTCCCGAATTTCTTTAGCTTTGGTTTGAGCCATTGACAGATAACATGGTGGCAGTAAGTCCAGTAACCCAACACTTGAATTAAAGAGTTTTTCTTAAATCTTTCCTAGACTGAAAAATTACATAGGAAACATTTATCATCGGTTTAACCGAAGATACAAAAAAAAGGCGATCGCATCAGATCGCCCCAAGTCTAAAACTAAAGTTTTTTTTACCAAACACCGATCACGCTCTCAGCAAGCGTCTCTCGCTCCCCGTTCTCAAACTCGACGGTGTACCACCAAACGCGGTTCTCACACCCCATCATTTTTACCCGCGCGGCTCTACCATCAACCACTACTGGAGTGTTCCAAGTAAATTTGGGTTTAGGAAAAATACGGGGAATTTTTACAACATCGTCACCAAAGGGGGAAGCATCTGACTCTGCCCGACAAATACCTTGTGCTTGAATCCGCTTGGTGATATCGCATAGTCGTAGTAGCAAGGGGAGGTATTTAGGCGCTTTCTTGAATTTGCACCACTTGTAAGATTCAAACACTGAAACTCCAGCAGCCCTAGCCAAAACTGTCGAGCAAGCATTTATATAATCCTTTTGCACCAATGAATGACGCACCCATTGAGCGCAAAATTCGTTCACTGACATGGGGCGATCGCAATTCTCCTTAATGTAGTTAAGCAAGTCTTGAATGCGATCTTCACGAGATGCTGGGAGTTTCTCTAACTGTTCAAACTGTTTTAAATCGTTCATAGTTTTGAAGTGAATAAACTTGATGAATGGGGCTTTTAGCAAAGCCCCTAGTGCGAGAGATGAAACTTAAAAAAGTGCTAGTTGACCAGGGGTTACAAGGCGGTCATCTTCGATTTTGTCTATCCGACTCATTGCATCTTCAACACTTTTGGTGAGAATGCAGCGATTGGTTAGAGGGTCGTAAGCTTCCGTTTCAGCAACCCACCAATCACAAATAAACCAACCGCGATAGGAATAACTGCAATCAGTAGGATCTAAATCTAGAAAACCACCTGTTCCAAACAGACAATTACATTCTGTTAAGCTGCGTCGAATTGAATCAATTGACCAATTGAGAGCAACTTCAATTTCTGGAAATATCCCTGGGTGCCAGTGAAGTTTTTGACAGTCATCAAAAATCTCAACTCGGTAGCCCAACGGAACCTTGTAAAACCGAATTTGTGATTTTGCGCCTGGAAAACCATCAACTAATGGTGGAACCCAATCATCAAAGATTTGTACGAGGTTTGAAACGCATTGAACACGAGGATCTAGTTCAAACATCTAGATCCTCCTGGTACGAGAATCTCACACGCGATCGCAAGTAGAGCGTCCATCATGCCGTCTTGCTCAACCACGTCTAGCGGCTTTTTGTTGCGGTTTTCTGCACGTTGGTTAACGTTATAGTGACAGCGATACAACATTTCCTTGCGGAGTTTATGCCAAACCTCTTAGTGGCTGGCATTAGTACGAGACACATAACTGCGAACAATCTCAACTACTTTCGCTCTTGCAGTTTTTGGCACTGCTGGAATAGATGCAGAAGGTAAAGGCTTCAGCTTTTTGTTGATTGGCAAGGATTTGTTCAATCTGTTGCTGCTGCTTCTTCAGTTCCCGTTTGTGTTCCACCATCTGCCTCGTCATCCGAGCCAGAGTTTCAGTGGTTTTGACCAACGCTTCTAGGTCGTCGTCATCTGATGGTTGAACTTGAGTTTCGCAATGGCTCCAACCCGTAATACCCTGAATCCAAGAACGCACGCCCATTTTGGCAAACTGGCGGTATGCGTATTTAGCTTCCTCTGTAGGTTTTCTCGCATCAAGGGCGTAATACTCAACAATGCAAGCTATTGCCCAATCAGCTATAACAGTGGCGTTTTTATAGGATGAGCCTACCGCCAACTCAAAATCTTTACCCTGCAATGGCTTGAGAGATTCGGGAAGGTTCAGATCGCCAACTGCTTTAGAAAGCGTTTCTGCGATTCTACGAGGTTCAGTTCCACACAATCTGGCTAATCCAGATTGACTCATCCCAGATTCACCAGTCGCTTGAATGGTGAAAAATTCTACGCCGTCTTGTTCTTGGCGTATGATCATACTGACTCCTTGTTTCGTTCTTGAGGTGTCAAGGCGATCGCTCAATGTTTTCCAGACAGGAGGGCGATCGCATCAATTGATATTGGTTAGCCTTTCGTTTCAAATGGCGGAAATAGTTACAGAATAGTCTTTTTCACACCCGATCCGACTCAACCGGAATGTACTGTATTAAATCCTCCGGTTCGCATTTCAGTGCGCGGCAAAGTTTTATGACGCGCTCAATCTGCTCAATGCCATTGCGATTGTTTTCTAAATTTCTAATCGTTGATTCGTTACGCCAACTAGGTCGGCAAGCTGTCGTTGAGTCAGGTTAGCTTGCCTTCGCAATTCGGCGACTTTTGACACCCCCTCGGTTCTTTCGATACAACCACGACCAAATCCTGCGCTTAAGCTATTCAGTGGTGGGTTGAAATACTGAATCAGCGCACATTCAATACCCGTTAGCAATCTACAATCACTGACTTCTAACCAAGCAAGCTTTACATCATTGAGCGTTTCTAGATGGCAGTAATGATGATGCTGTTTCCATCGTCTAGCAATGTTTTCGCTTTTTCCTATATAAAGCACTTCACCGTCTTTACTTAGACAAAAATAAATAGCTGCTATAGCTGGAAATGTTTTTTTCTCAGACAGTGGTAAGGATGGAAGCATTGCTAAATCTATAGATTCCGGTGAAACAAAGGTCACGCCGCTTTACCCCTCTTGATTCGTGTTTTAGGAAAAAGCTCAGGCTCCCTCATCTCAAATAGTTCTCCTATATCACGCCCAAAATAGTTGCACAGAGTTTCTACTGTGTTGGTATCTACGCGAGTGAACTTATTGGTAAACAACCGATTGACAGTCGCCAAACCCAAACCAGTATCTTCCGCTAGTTGGCGCTGTGACAACTGCGGATCTTTTTCAGCCATCAACACGGCTAACCGACAAAACATTTTTCGACTAGGGTAAACTCGTCTCCTAACGGAACGCTTTGCTTTCCCTTTGGCTCTAAATGATGAGCGATAAACTTTTATAAGCTTGGAATTTAGTATTGGGTCAAAGAAGTCAATAAGCACTTCTTCTATGGTCGTAAGCAAGCTAACATCACTTATTTCGAGCCAAACGAGCTTGATTCCACTCATTTTCTCAAGCTGCCTATACCTGTGATGCCCTACCCATCTTTGCTTGAGATTTACTGAACGACCTATATATTGAATGACGTTGTTTTGGTCAATAGCAAAATATATTGCTGGTACTTCAGGCAACAACTTCCTGTCGGTTAGTGGTAAAAATGGCAGTGCTGTTAAATCTACGGATTGAGGGTTAATCATGCTGCATCCTCACTCCCTAGCCGTACAACCGTGTCGTCAGGGTTACTGGGTTCCCAAGTCAAAAGTTCTCCTGGCTGACAGTCCAAAGCATTGCAGATACCGTCAAGCCTTTCTGGTGTCAACCTAGGCATTAAATCAGTTTTGCGAAGGCGATAAACAGAATTCTCTGTAATCTCTAGTGCTGTCGCCAAATCCTTGTTCCTAATACGCTTTCGCGCCATAACCTCGTTTAATTTCCAGTGAATCACTCTTTTTTCCATAACGCATACTCCAAGTTTATTGGTTGCGTGGCGTAGACAACTCTACTCCTGATAATATTGTCACCTAAAATTACGTGAGATGTAGAAAAATAATATTTAAAACTTTAAATACCTACTTGAAAAACATCTACGCCTCACGTAGATTTATAAATATAAGGCAAGGAAAAACAACCAAGCCGATCTCCAATAGCAACCGGAAACGAAAACCAACTTAGGTACAGCACAAAGTCGAAAGACTGGGTAAAGCCCTAAAACGGAGATCACGGAAGCACAATATAAATAGAGGTGATTTAAATGACTCAATCTCAATCAGAGACAAATATCGAAGCCACTCTCGTAGAGGTAGTCGATAGATTGGACAAGCTCTCCACAGAGGTTAAAAACTTGTCAACAGATGTTGAAAAATCAAACGACAAGTTCGAGATTTATCGGCAAGCTAATCAAGCCGTAGTAAATCTAGCGTTTAGCTTAATTGCTAGTGCCACTATTGGCTTGGTTGTCAGCCTAGTATTCAAGCGTTAACTGACTGCTAAAAGTTAATCAAAAAAACCAACCCGCTCAGTTCCCAAAGTTTGGCGACCAAAGAACTGAACGGGCTTTTACATTCCATAACGGAACTAAAACTATCATGCCACAACTATTAACTCGGACGATCGCACCTCCACGCAGAGCGATCGCACTCAAAGACCGCAAGCTCGTCGCCCAAGTACTGTCTTGGGATCTGTATCGGGAAGTCAGCCCAGACGAAATCGAATCATTTCGGATTGTTAACGATATTCTGTGGGTAAATTTAACAGGCGATCACTCAACCCCAATCGCGGTTGAAACCTTCCGCAGTATTGCCACGCAACAGCAAGCGCAACAAGAGCTTGACGAATATATCGAAAAACAGTCAGAAGCGATCGCGCCAGAACCAGTCGAAATTGATTGCGCCAATGGTGTTTACCGCGCCTGGAAAGGTACGCAACTACTAGGCACTTACTCCCGCGACAACACAGGTAAGTGGGTAGCACAACCACGTTACGGGCAGGCGCGGCGTTATAAGACTGCTAACCAAGCGCAAAAAGCAATCGTAGCTACTACCAAACGATAAATCACTGCAATCACCCTGCTATCGCAGGGTGGCTACCGATTCATTAATTCAAAATCATGTTACCAAGAAAATTACCCCCACTGCTGGTACTACCACAGCGTAAGTTTAACCTTGCAGATCTAGTGCAAAGCTTGTTCATTGTTGAAGAAGATGGAGAAATAACTCATTCATACTTAGCCCAAGGCACAGTATTTGGCTATCAATATCAGCATCCAGCTTACTGCTCTGGCGATGTGATAGTTTCACAACTTGGATGGGTGTATTGCGTACTCTGGCTCGGTGAATCTGACAACGGTTTGACTCCACCTTATTTGGGTCACATTCACGAACAAGACTTGCAGCCAGTAGATAAAAACATCAACAGCAAGTTAATCCAATTTCCTCAAATTCTGCCTAACCCACAAGTGCAACAACGCACTCAACGCTATCGCTCTTTACTAGAAGCTATTAGCACTAATACTGTTGCAGTGACTTTGCACGATGCTAATACCAATTCTGGGTTTGCTTACCTTGATGTTTATGCACCGATTCCTGAAAGGCTAAACCAACCAAAAGAGTTGTTAATCGGTCAACCTGCTAGTTTCGTAGATCCGCACATTTCCAGTTTCAAACTAATAGAGCAATCTGCACTGATTTAGAAACTGGTACTCAATACACCATCAATCTCAACCCTGTAATTTGCAGTTGTACTACGGTTCCTAAAACGTTGTCAGTTAGGACTCATTGTTGTCCGAAATGTGGACTAACTTTAGACCGCGATGAAAATGCTGCGGTTAACATATTAAATAAAGCATTACAGGCGGTGGGTCACATCGTCTCTGCTGGTCGAGGTCAAGAGGTTGCTCAACCTGTGAAGCCAGAAGCTTGGGGTTTTAATGGAGTGCAATTATCTCTGTTTTAATCTTGAGAAGCTCCTGCTATATTCGCAGGGAACGTCACTGGGTTAAGTGGATTGTCCAGATTTCTGTTAATTGACTGGCAGCTAAAGAATTTCTAAAAATTGGGTTTGATTGATGTTCGGGCGATCGCCCAACGATACATTCCAGTCCTGAAACCTTCCATTCACTCGGTATCTGCGGTGGTACAACGTAAATAGCGGGGATAGTCGAACCATTGGTTAGGGTGTAAGTACCCAGTTCGCCATTTAAAGCTGCTGCGATCGCATCTCTTATCTCTTTAGCTTTGGTTTGCGCCATTGAAAGCCTCAACAAAAACTTTAGTTAAATCGGTGCGAGCGATCGCTTCTCTTGTCCAAGGGCGGGCAGGTAACTCAGTGCCAGACTTTAATACAGCGCCTTCATGGACTTGAACCGCGTAGGGAACATTCCAGCTAAATTGATGGTTTAATTCATCAATCTTTCTCCTTTCCTGGGAATCGAGGGTGATCGCAATTCTATTTAATGTAGTTGAGCAAATCTTGAATGCGATCTTCACGAGATGCTGGAAGTTTTTCGACTTGTTTTAAATCGTTCATAGTTCAGAAGTGAATAAAGTTGATGAATGGGGCTTTTATCAAAGCCCCTGGTGCGATAAATGAAACCTAAAAAAGTACAAGTTGACCAGGCGTTAACAGGGTTAATTCTTCTTTCACTGCTGTTAGTAAACGTTGATACTCAGGGTGCTGGAGCGCGATCGCACTGATCTTTGCTGATTGGATTAGTGCAACATCTACACCTTTGCTGGTTAAAGGATCTAGTAATCCGTTTAACAGAGATAGGGTGTTCTGAAGGTCGAGGGGTTGAGGTTGTGCTTCTTTCGGTTGTTGATGAAGCCCATTCATCAACCATTCATCAACCCAATCTGAAACGAGTAATGCGAATTCTGGACTACACCACTGAGCTAAATGAACAGCCAATTTAGGGTGTATCCAAGTCCCACCTCCACTCTCAGGTGAGCCTCGCTTGACGATGACTAAAGTAGGATAAAAGGCTGAAACCTTTGTTCTTGCTGAAAACCGGAAATCTCCGGTTTTAGGATTTATACCCAAACGATTCGCTAAAGCAGTAACTAACTCCCATACTGACTGGAGAGCTAACCAATCCGAAATATCTTTGCTATGCGCCACGCACATAGCTGTGCCATTGAGATAACCATCAGTTGTGCGTAGCTCAATAGCTACGCTATTCACTGAATGAGTAATAATGTTCATTGTTAACTTTTCAGTAAGGTTGACAGGCGATCACTCGAAGTTTTCCAGACCAGGCGATCGCTTTTAATCTAAGCCTCTAATTGTGTTTTATGCGTTTGCTCTTCAGCTTGTACTAGCTCATCAAAAGTTGCGATCGCTCCTCTAATGAAATTGATAGCAAAACAGAAATATCGAGCTTTTTAGGTTTAATCATTGCTGGATTTGTAGACCGACGGTCAAACATCGTCAATCTTCTCCTCCTCAAATAAATCCCTTGGTTGACATCCAAGTAGTTCGCAGAGTTTTGCAACTCTAACAAACATCTTTACGCCATCCCTGCTCTTTTCCCAGTTACGAACAGTTGAAACATCAATGCCTAGAGCTTCTGCTATTTGGCGCTGAGTTAAGTCTCGCTCCTCTCGGAGCTTGGCGATTCTTGACACGTAGTTATCTCTCATGGATTAACTCATATCATTAATATAACATGAATTTCTTCATGTGAAGTAGTTGACGACGTGAAAAAGTTAACACATAATAAATATAGAGAAAGCGCCCCGACTACCAATCTGAAGCGCCTTCTCTACCTGAAACACCTTACGGAGTATCAATTCAATCATGCCACAAACCTTAACTAAGCCGATCGCACCTCCACCCAGAGAGATCGCACTCAAAGACCGCCAAATCGTTGCAGATGTACTTTCTTGGGATTTGTACCGTGAAGTGCATCCAGACGAAATTGAATCATTCCGAATCGTCAAAGATGTTTTGTGGGTAAATTTAACGGGCGATCGCGCGGTTCCCATTGCTGTTGAAACATTCCGCAATATCTTAGCTCAACAAACCCAACAGCAAGCGCAACAAGAGCTTGACGAATATATCGAAAAGCAGTCTGAAGCGATCGCACCAGAACCCATTGAAATTGATTGTGCAAACGGTGTTTACCGTACCTGGAAAGGAGCGCAACTGCTTGGTACATACTACCGCGAGAACACTGGCAAATGGGTGGCACAACCACGCTATGGGCAATCCCGTCGCTACAAAACCGCTAAAGCTGCACAGAAAGCTCTTACTGCCTAACAACATATCACGCCGCGATCGCAGCGTGGCTATTGATTCATTAATCAAAACCATGTCTAAAAATATCATTCCATCGCCTGTGTTTCTATCTAGGCGTAAGTTTCAGCTAAGTGATTACTTGAGAATTGTCTACATTGATCC
>JBARVL010000596.1:0-19326 GCA_049646245.1 Crinalium sp.
AGAAAGTCCTGCGGAATTGCGAAACAGAATTAAAAAGAAAATAGCTGATGATCAAGGTTGGGATGTGCTATTTTTTGCTGGGCATAGTAATGAAACAGAATTGACAGGGGGAGAGATTGCGATCGCACCTATGGTTTCTCTGTCTATTAGTGAAATTGAACAAGAAATTCTGATTGCTAAACAACGGGGATTACAGTTTGCGTTGTTTAATTCTTGCAGTGGAATTAGTATTGCTACATCTTTAATCAATCTGGGATTAAGTCAAGTAGCAATTATGCGAGAACCAATTCACAATCAAGTCGCTCAATCATTTTTAATAAAATTTTTAGAAAATTTAGCGAATTATCAAGATGTTCATGAATCATTGATCGCTGCCACTTATGCTTTGAAAGAGCAAAGTAATTATTCTTCCGCTTATTTAGTTCCTTCGTTATTTTACCATCCTCAAGCTGTTTTATTTCAAATTCAACCTAGAGGAATTAAGGAAACTTTGCGAAAATTGTTGCCGACTCGTTATGAGGCGATCGCACTTTCTTCTTTTTTATTTCTTAGCTTAATACCCCAGTTACAATATCTTTTATTAGATTCACGAATTTGGCTACAAGCTATCTACCGTGATGTGACGCATCAAATACCAGTTGCGACATCACCACCTGTTTTATTAGTAGGAATTGATGAGAAATCTATTCGTGAATTTCCTCTCAAATCTCTTAATCCCATTGATCGTAATTATCTAGCTCAGTTAGTTAACAAATCAATAACAAGTGCCAAAGTAGTTGGGATAGATTATCTTCTTGACTACCAACAAAAAGAACACAATAACGATTTTATATTGGGGAAATCAATTAGAGATGGCGTAAATAAAGGTATTTATTTTGTTTTTGCATCTCAAGAGTTGGAGGGAAAACAGATAGGAGTTGGGGAACAAACTAATATTGCTGACTTAAATTGGAGTTTGCAAGGCGATATTAGCTCTTTTGATTGGTATTTAGAACAACCCGTATCCGCTAATTCTTGCTTGGTAAAATGTCCTTTTAGTTATCTCCTTAGCGTGGCTTATGGATTAAATAAACAGCCAGTCACTTCTAGTTTACCTCAACCTAATCTAGCTAACAAGCAAAATTTAAATACACAAATTATTAAATATATTCATCAGTCAAATCAACCGAATAATATCCTCAAGTTTTTGAGCAGCAAACCAAGTCATCTTGCTCCAATTACTGATTTTTCTCACCAATTTAATCAAACTTGGTTGCAGCCACTAACAGACTTTTCTATTCCGATTAATCAAGCTTATGAATTTATACCAGCATGGAAGTTTTTAAAACTTTCTTACTCAGATATTCAACGATTAAAACTTGAGCAAAGAGTTGTCCTTATTGCACCAGGAGGATATCAATATGCGGGAGTAACTAAGTATGATGAGGATAATTTTACTGTACCAATGGCGATTAATTATTGGCGATCGCGTTTGAAAAATGCTCCTCCTAATTCGGAAGTATTAACTGAGGCAGAAGATCAAATTTTAGAAAATACTCCTCCTAATTCGGAAGTATTGACTGGGGCAGAAGTTCATGGTTATTCAATCCATCATTTCTTAAATCAGCACTTAGTTAGACATATTCCTGATTTATGGATGGTGGGATTAGCTGCATTATTAGGTAAGGTGACAGTATTAATTTATCAACAAAACAAAGAGCGCAAACAGTGGGTAGTTGGGTTAGCGATCGGCACAGCTAGTTATGGCATAATTAGCTTGCAAGTTTATATCTCAGCAGCCGTTTTAATTCCTTGGTTATTACCTTCGGCTGTTTTTTGGATTTATATTTTTAGAAATGAAAAGAAATAGGAGTAAATGCTACTCTTGCTGATGTGGAAAACCTGACTCTCACTGGGACGGCAGCGATTAACGCTACAGGTAACACAGGTAACAATATTATCACTGGCAATAGTGCGTCGAACAATCTCAAAGGTGATGCTGGTGACAATACCTTAAGTGGCGATGCTGGCAACGATATCATTTATGCAGAAGGTGGCAACGATTGGTTGATGGGTGGCTTGGGTAATGATATCCTTGATGGCGGTGCAGGTACGGATATCTTTGCTTGGGATGCAACTGCGCTCAATAGCAACGATGTTGTCGCTGGTGGGGTAGATACCTTGCTGAATCCAGCGAGCGATCGCCTCAATTTTACCAGCCAAGTAGAAAACTTGTTAAACATTGGTGAACTTTCACTTGCTTCCCTTGCTACTGATACGACTTTAACTAATACTGCGACTAGCAACATTAGTTTCGGTACAGGTAATTCAGTGCGCTTTGTCAATAGTATATTGCAACTAGATCTCGATGGTAATGGCAGTTTCAGTGCTGCTAGTAACTTCCAAATTAAGCTTAACGGTGTTAACAGTCTTACCTATAATGCTGCTGTTGATTACTTTAGCGCTATTTAGGCTGCCCTTGTCGAGCAAAGCTGCTTCCAAATTAGGAGGCAGCTTAAATTATAAAAAGGTACAAACAGCAAAATTTTGATTTTTTACGTCCCATCAGATACCAGAGTAAAATTTTCCGCGTTAAAAAAAACTTGTTCCTTCTGAGCCAGATACATGGCAATACCCTTCTCGTAATAAGCAGCTTCATTAATGAATACTGGATAAACTGTTGATTGTCCCTCATAAGTAATAGTTTTGCCCTCAAAAGTTAAGAAAATTGGGTCGCCAGTATTCAGAGGTTGATAATCTTTAAACTGTAGTTGTGGGTGAATCATCGCTCTTATTTGCTGTTGTTCATTTCTGGGATAATCTACAGCTTTTACTTGTTGGTATCGAATGAACGTTTTCGGAAATTCCGGTGTTTTTCCCTGATTACAGAATTCGATAAAGTCGAGAATTGAACTAATCAAAGCCTCTGTTTGCAAAAATAATTCCGCATTGAGAGTCCCTTGAGCTACTGGGCCTACTTCGATAGCCAATCAGCTACTTTAATGCTGACAATTCTCAACTTAGTTGCTGGAGGGATTGGAATCAGTTTATTACCTGCCAATGTGCAAACTATAGAGCGTAAAGGAGTTGTTTACCGAACGATTCAAGAACAGACACCAATGCTAAAGATTGTAGCTGCTTGGCGCTCTGATAATTTGTCGATTGTCTTATCCGAATTTTTAGCAGCCTGTCGCTTAATTCAACATGGGATTTAAGATGCTCAGTTGCAACGTTTAGAGTGTTACTTATTAACAATACACAAATTTTTAGAATAAAAATATAGCATATTTGTAAAATTGGAGGTGGTATAAACAACTTTTTATTTTTGCCAAATTTTGATAGTTTTATCCTTATTTGCACTCACAATAATTTCTCCATCAAAACTACTAGCGACAGCACAAACCGAATCAGTATGTCCTGTTAACACAGCTTGTAACTCTCCTGTATTAACTTGCCAAATCTTAACAGTTTTGTCCCAACTACCACTAATTAATTCACTATTAGACTGAAATACTAAACTAGATACCGACCAAGAATGACCATTAATAGTCCGTAACAAATTCTGATTAGCTAAATCCCAAATCGCAATAGTATTATCATCACTACCAGTTGCTAAAATCTTACCATTAGGACTGATGGCGATCGCATTCACCGCCCAAGCATGGTGAGGAAAGGTTTGGATTAATTCATAATTATCATTCAAATCCCAAATTTTAGCTGTACGGTCTAAGCTAGCACTAGCTAGTTTATTACTTGTCGCCTCATAAGCAATATCTCTAACAGCCAAATGATGACTTTTTAAAGTGGCAATCAATTCTGTAGTCTTAATATCCCATAGCTTAATAGTTTTATCGGCACTACCACTAATAATTTGTGTACCATCGGGAGTAAATAATACAGAATTTACTGCTTGCTGGTGTCCTTGAAACGTGAGGATTTCTTGGTAATTATCTAAATTCCATAACTTAATAGTACGATCGCTACTACCACTGACCAATAGTTTATCAGTTAAACTAAAAGCAATTGTACGCACACTCTTTTTATGTCCTCTCAAACAGGCAACTTGTTTCTTTGTTACTAAATCCCAAATTACAATGGTTTGGTCATCACTTCCACTAGCAACCAACTTACCATCAGGGCTAATCGCAACTGTATTAACTGTGGCAAATAATCCAGAATGACCAGTTAAAGTAGCAACACAACGCCAGTCTTGAGCAGGGATTTTAGCTAGTTGTTCTTGTTTAGTAGAAGAAATATATGATTGATTAGAGCGTTTTTGCAACTGACTACCAAGCCCCAATAATTGCATTTGATGAATTACTGCATCAACTGATTGCAACCTTTTACTTAAACGTGGTGCAATTAATTGATTGAGCAGTTCAATTAGTTGTGGTCTAATATCTTTTGTTGTCTCATCAGACAACCAATAATGATGCCAATTTAAAGAGCCATCGCACCCATCTATTAGTTCAAAAGGATGTAAATCCGTCAGCAATTGAATACAACTTAAACCTAAACTATATAAATCACTGGCAAAAACAGCATCACCTTGAATTTGTTCTGGCGCAGCATATTCAAAATTGCTATAGTAGACATTATCAATAATTGAAAAATATTTACCATCAACTAAAATTAATTGTTTTTCTATACCTAATGATTTATCCCAAGTGCGTTCAATGAAATTTATAGGTTTAATATTTCCATGAATCAGATTATGAGCATGAATAAACTTGAGGATAGGTAAAATATCTTCTAATAATTGACAAACTTTACTAGCACTAAAACAACCATCTAATTGCAGCAATTTTTTACAATCAATGCCGTTAACGAACTCTTGCACCACATAAAATTCGTTTGCTTGTTCAAAATGATCCAACAAAGTCGGAATTTGAGGATGATTACCTAAAGCTTGGAGCGTCTGAATAATTCCTGGTAGCTCATGGGATAATACATTTTGTAGTTGCTTAATTACACAGGGTGTAGGGGAAGAATGATTAGTATTAACTGCTAACAGCGTACTCCCCCTATTTCCCTGGCTTAACTGGCTTTTAATGCGATAACAGTTGTTTAGTAACACATTCCCAAAGTCGTTGTTATCACATTAAGATTTAGCAGAATTATGATTAATTGCATCAGTACTATCATTACCATTTTCAGGATGTATTGATGGGGTTAATGACGCTAGTGAAATGCTATCTTTCAAATTATTTGATGTAGAGTCAGACAACTTGTGAGTTCCCTGATTCCACAATAACATTCCCATCAATCCATCTACCAACCCTGCACCATTACCACTACCACTAACAGCAACATCGGGAACAACCCGCACCTGATTATCTCCCACAATTTGCATCATTTGTAAAGCTGTATATCCTTGTTCACCTAATGCTTGCACCCCTGCACGGTAAGCATCAGCCTTAGCTTCACCTGTCAAACGAATAGCTTCAGCTTCACCCGACGCTTGCTTGACTTTAGCAGTTGCTTGTAATTCGGCAATATTTACCCCTTGCTCTGCGGTGACAACTTCTTGCTGAATTTCTGCAACAGCAGTTTCACGCAATAATTCTTGTCGTTGCATTTGAGCCACACGCTGTACTTGGTAAGTTTTCTGCTGTTCTTCAGCAATTTTACGCTCAGTCAGAGTGTACATTAATTCTGGTGGTGGTGTAATTAAACCAATCAGCGTATCCACTGCTTGTACATCATAAGCGCGTAAAGCTGTGCGAATATATTCTGCTGCTTCTGCTTGTCGTTCACTACGAGCAATTAAAAAGTCTAAAATTGTATATTCTTGAGCCGAGTTACGGAAATAATTACCTACAATCGGACGTAATACATGATCGACTAAGTTCTGCATGGAACCTAAGCGAGAAATTACTTTTGGAGCTTCTTCAGCGCCAACATGAATTATTTGGAAAACTTCTAACTCAAAGGTAAATCCATCAACAGAAAGTAATTTCAATGCGACTAATTTAGCATCATAGCCATGTTCTCCGCTAAATCTAGCTGTGAAGTTCAGCACAATATTAGTCGTGGGTACTAATTCTACTTTCATTGTTCTGGTGTTGAGGGGATGAGAACCTGGATAAAGTGGTGTCACCCATACACCTTTATCACCAGCCTTGACTAAACTCCCATGAGTAAAAGAATCTCCCGTAACATCTTGATTTGATCTCCCTACAAAGGAAATTACTACCCCAACATAACCAATGGGAATTTCTGTTAGGGGGACTTGCTCGATTTGCACAAACCAAGGGTTTAAGTTCCACGAACCGGATAAAACTACTTGTTCTTGTAAACCACGACAGCCTTCGGCATCAATAAACTTTTGTCCATTCTGGAAGTTATCATGCTTGCTGAGAGTACTGCTGGCGATTTCCCCTTCTTCAATTGGCAATCCATCTAAGGTAATCACAATTCCCACTTGATTTGGCTTAACCGCATATAATTTGAGTTCCTGCGGTTGCATCCCAAGTTGAGCCGCGTTGTCTGATGTGATGACTGTAAATACTCCTGTGTTGATGCGATAAGTTCCAGCAGTCAGGATACCGAGTTGTCGTCCTTTTTCACCGCCTTTGGTGAAAAATTTCCGTGCATCTTGAAAGTTATCACAGGCAACTACTTTACCCAAAATTCTTTCTGGTGGAAGTGATGCGCCATCTCTAGCAACTACTAAGCCAATCTCTCCTTGGGGAATAATCACAACTGGTTCTCGACGTACATTATATTGCCAGGGCCAATAACCCCAATGCCAACCTGGTGCTAAGGTATCTGCTTGTAAACCTGCTTCATTGTTAAGGGCGATTAATCGTCCAGCACTTAAGCTACGTCGGGCAAATTTTTTGATCACTATGCCGACTTCTTCAGCGATTTACTAGATTAATATATAAAGTTTTGTAAAGTTTTCGAGAAATAGTTTCCTCAGATAACGAAAGGCTATTGTCACCCAAGGAACGAATGGAACAATGGCGAAAATTGCCTTGAAAAAAATATTTTATTGGTTCACTGGCGAAACGGCTGGACGTAGCGCCGTTGGGATTTGGAAATGGCTGTGGGGAATACCCGTTGAACCTGGGGGAAAGATTGCTGAAAAAGTAGCGCAAGAGTCGTTGCAATCAATGCAACAATCTGTTGTGCAATTAACTTCTGCGGTGGCTAGGGTTGTCGCTGCTTATCAGCAAGCTCAAGAAAAATACCGCAAAAAACAAGAAGAATATTATCAAGCAGAACGTCAAGCACAACTTGCTTACCGCCAAGGTCATGAAGAAGCTGCACGTTTGGCAATGACTAAGGCGATCGTAATTGAAAAGATTTTACCACAGTTGCAACAACAGGTGGCGAAAGCTGAAACATTGATGATTGCAGCCAAAGAAAAGCTTTCCAGAGAACGGGAAAAGGTAGAAAGTTACAAGTTAGAAATGGGCAATTTGCAAGCAATGTCTGAAATGAATCAAGCGATGAAAGATATTTTTGATATTACGACAGAGCTAGATATAGAGAATGCGCGATCGCAATTTACCGAAGCACAAAATGCCATTCAGGGAAAATACTTGCGGGAAAATGCCAAAGCTGAGTTAGCCGAAAATCCCGCAGACAAGCTGGAAACTCAACTTAATAATCTGACTTTAGATGAAGAAATTAATCGACGGCTCAAGAGTTTGCAGCAATCTCTACCTGAATATGAATAACTGAGGCATTGTCAGATGACACACGTAGAAAAAGTACTTACCAGCAAAAAAATCAACATTCCGCCGATTGTTTGGTTGTTAGTAATAGTAGCGGGATTTTTCGGGACAAAACTATTCAATTCCCCTACTGACTCTAGTAGTAGCATTGGCGATAATTTACTGATTCAAGAGGCGGCAACAATAGATAAAAAGCAAGGGATTGAAGCATTTAGACAAGGGAATTTCCCAGATGCGATCGCACATTTCCAAAAATCCTTAGCTCAACGCCCTAATGACCCAGAAGCATTAATTTACTTACTCAATGCCCAAGCGCAACAGCAAGATCATCTCAAAATTGCTGTAGTTGTCCCTATTGGTAGCAATCTCAATATTGCTCAAGAAATGCTTAGAGGTTTAGCAATGGCACAGTTACAAATAAATCAAAAAGGGGGTATTAATGGAAAATTACTGCAAGTCCAAATTTTTAACGATCAAAACGAGCCAGAGATGGCTAAACAAATATCTGAAAAAATAGTTAAAGATACCAGCATTTTAGCAGTTATTGGTCATAACGCATCAAATGCGAGTTTAGCAGCAGCACCGATTTATCAAAAGGGGGAATTAGTAATGATTACGCCGACAAGCTTTGCTAATAATTTATCAGGGTTTGGCAGTTATATTTTTCGCACAGTTCCCAAAATTCGCTATATGACAGATGCAATAGCAGAATATGTGGTGAAGACTGCACGTAAAACTAAAGTAGCTGTTTGCTATGACTCCAATGCACCTGATAATGTCTCATCTAAGGATGAATTTGTTGCGTCTTTATCGGCAATGGGTGGTCAAATAGCGCCAACAGTTTGTGATTTTGCTACACCTAATTTTGATGCAAATCAAGCTATTGCTGATGCTGTTAGTAGTGGTGCTGATAGTTTATTTTTAGCGCCACATATAGATAGATTAAATCAATCAATAGATTTAGCACGCGCTAGCCGAGGGAGGTTAGCATTATTTTCTACTCCGACTCTTTACACAATTAAAACTTTACAGTCAGGACAAGCTGATGTTAACGGGTTAGTTTTACCTGTACCTTGGCATCCCCAAGCTACGCCAACAGCTAAAATTTTTGCTGCACAAGCGCAACAGTTATGGAAGGCAGATATTACTATTTGGCGCACCGCTACTGCTTTTGATGCAACCCGCGCAGCTATTGTTGGTTTACAAAGTAGTCAAACTCGTGATGGGTTGCAAGGTGTGTTAAAAAGTTCAAGTTTTGTTGCGCCTGGGGGTGCAAATGGAGATGTGCGGTTTTTATCAACAGGCGATCGCTTGGGTAAAGCTGTTTTGATGCAGATTAAATCTACTGCTGCTGGTTACGAGTTTGTACCTCTTCAAGCTGATGGTAGGTAAACGATGCGATCGCGAGGGGTTCAAACAACGCGATCAAATCCGAAGTTCAGATGTAGATATAGAGTCAGTGCGATAGTAAAATGTGTTTGCATCTTGGCTTCTAACAATCTCGATAATTATTTGCTAAATATTTATTAGTTTGTCGAGATTGTTAATCCCAAATTATATACCTTACATGGGATTTTAACAATGGATGAATTTAACGAAACGCCAAATTTATTAACACAATTAAGCGAACTTGTGCAAAAAACCTGTAATTATCCACACGACAGTCTAGAACGAAAACAAGGGCTGACAAAAATTATGTTTTTAATGCAACAATCCGGTAAAATTTGGAGAGGTAGAAACCAAGTAAATCCAGAAGATTATCACGAAGCACTACAAGAAAACTGGTATTTTTTTTGTTGTAATTTATGCAGACAAGATCCATCTGCTAAAAAGCCATACGATGCACAAAAAGCTAATGTAATTACCTGGTTTAATAATTATTTGGATTATAAATTAAGGGATATTATCAGCCTAAATAAGACAAAAAGTCTTGACGAATTCATCCAAATAGATGAGCCAAATACAGGTAAAATTTTTTCGGCAATAGAGCTAATTCATGCCCGATCAGAAAAATCAATACTTATGATAGAAGCGTTTCTAAAATGGTTAGAAGAAAATCAGCAAAGATTAAGCAAGATACATTTACGCGATCGCCCTGAGATAAATGCCCATCTAATCATCTCACGCCGCTTAATTTTGGAAGAAACTTATACAACTATCCACCAAGAATTTAACGTCCCAATTCCTACTCTGTCTAACTTTTATAAAGATCGTTGTTTACCTATAATTAAAAAATGGGCTGACGAGCAAGGATATTAAGACACTTCATTACCTGCATTAACTACTTGAAAACTGCAACCTATTATAACGAAAAATGAGTAATTCTATCGACATTAACCAAAAAATCACTTTGACGTTCCCTATTACTGAAACAGAGCGCCAAACCGCGTTAAAATTTGCTCAACAGCAACGTAGTCAACCAAAACAACAGCAAGTATATCTTAATACGTTAGCCGTGCTAGTTACGCGAAATTACTTGCAAATACTAGATATTGCTACTGATATCGAGCAAAGCTATTGTTGGAATTTTATTGATCGTTTTAGTTTAGACGTAGCCGATTTAAAAATTACTGACCCTCATGTCAAAAAATCTGGACATTTAGAATGTCGCCCAGTGAAAGCAGGCGAAAAAATGGCAGAAGTTCCCGCCGAAGTTTGGGATGAAAGAATAGGTTATATCTTTGTACAATTTGATGCTGAATACCTTGAGGGAACTTTATTAGGATTTTTGCCAGAAGTATTTGATGAACAAATACCACTTGCTCAACTACATTCTTTAGAAAGCTTCCTTGAATTTTTGTATCAACCCGCAATTAATTGGTTGCGTTTAAGTGATTGGTTTGATAATATATTTGCAACTAGCTGGCAAACACTTGAAGAAGTGATTAACAGCCACACTGCTAACCCTAAATTAGCATTTCGCTTGGACAAATTTGGTTTTGATATAAACCAATGGTTGCAGGAACAAATGCAGCAATTATCTATACCTATAGCATCTGAGTTGAGAGGAAATCAGTTATTTAGAGATTTCGATGTGATATCTGCCTTAACTGAAATTATCAAAAAAACCAAGGATGAGGAAACGCGCTGGAAAGCAGCAGAGATGCTATGGGAAATTGAACCCAACCATCCTTTCTCAGGCGCAAGACGGATAATTGATTTAGGGATGCAATTAGGAGGATATCCCATTGCTTTAATGGTAGCTATTTTACAAAAGCCTGACCAAACAGTAGCTGTGTTGTTACGAGTTTACCCACTCGGAGATCGAGATACTTTACCGCCTGGTTTAAGCTTAACAGTGTATGATTTGGATAAGGCGATCGCACAAGTAATTGCGAGATGGCAACCACAAGATGACTATATTCAATTAAAGTTAATTTCTGAATATGGGGAAAAATTTAAAGTTACCTTATCTTTGGATTCAGCCAGTTATACAGAATACTTTGTAATTTAAACATTCAAATAATTGCTATGGCTAAACGAGTTATTATCAGAATCGGACAAGGTAGGATTGAAACCGGATACCCTGATGTTAGCGTACAAATTGGCGAAGAAGGGCAACCATCTACAATTGAAGCACATGGGGAATTACTACCCGCTCCCGATTTAATGCAACTTCTGAAGCAATGGCAATTAGAATATTACAAAACACCTGCAACAAAGACGGCCAGAATTCCTCTTCCCAATAACTTAATTATTTCCGATTCTATCTCGAATACAAGCAACGAAACAAATAGCCGTATCATAGTTCCTGAAACTCAGCAAACTAATGTCTCTATTCAACGTTTCCGTGAAGCTGATGAAGCACTTGCTAAACAAATGCAGAAGTGGCTGAAATCTTTGGAAGATTTACGCATATTAATTCAAGGGGAAGTGGCAAAAAATGAGAGTGTGCGTGTAATTTTTCAAACGCCAGATATCAACCTCTGGAAGCTACCCTGGCATCTGTGGTCATTATTTGAACACCGTCCTAATAGCGAATTAGTTTTTATTACTAATAGTTATGATAAAGTTGCCGTTCGCTCTCTACAAGGTGCAGTCAAAATTTTAGGAATATTAGGAAACGATCAAAACATTACTCTTGAAGAAGATCAGAAATTAATAGATACATTAAAAAGCCAAAAAGGAGATATTCAGTGGTTGCCTAAACCAAGCAGAGAGCAACTGTTTGATGAATTATATCACAAGTATTGGGATATTCTCTTTTTTGCTGGGCATAGTTACACAGATCGAAATCATCACGGAGTGATTCAGATTAATGATACCGAAAGCTTATTTTTAAACGAGTTAGAGTCAGCTTTAAAACTAGCTATTGAGAAAGGATTAAAGCTGGCTATTTTTAACTCTTGCGATGGTTTAGGATTAGCACTAAATTTAGCAAAATTAAATATCCCTCATGTGATTGTGATGAGAGAGCCAGTCCCCGATCAAGTGGCTCAGTTATTCCTCAAATATTTTCTGGAAAAATTTTCTCAAGGAACATCATTAAATCAATCTGTACGCTACGCCCGAATGCGTTTAAAGCTTCACGAACACCAATTTCCAGGCGCAAGTGCGTTGCCTTTAGTTTATGAAAACCCGAATGCTCCCCCCCTTGTTTGGAAACAAAAAAATGGGTTATCAAGAGTTAAAAATATATTAAATAATGGATTAAATGTAAAGCCAGAAATGACAAAAATAGGGCTAATTTTATTGTTTTTATTATCTGTAGCTATTGTTGTCGGCGTAATTGTTATACCGCGAGATAATAATAAACTAACATCAGAAACTCAGCCTGTAGAGAGTGACAATTGTGTGCCTGATGTTTCTATAGATTCTTGCATCAGCATAGGCAATAAAGTTTTAATAAAAGATAATCCTACAAAAGAAAAAACAGCAGGTGTGAAAGCATTTAAAGAGAAGAAATATACTTTAGCTGTGTCATCCCTACAAGATTCATTAAAAAAATATCCCTACGATCCAGAAACTTTAATATATAAAAATAATGCCCAAGCACAATTAACAAATCACCTGAAAATTGCGGCAGTTGTACCTATTAGCACCAACTTGAATTTTGCTCAGGAAATGCTGCGGGGAGTAGCAATGGCGCAAAATAAAATTAACCAACAAGGAGGAATTAACGGTAATCTTTTACAAGTAGTAATAATTGACGATAGCAATAAACCAGAAATTGCCAAACAAGTCGCAGAAAAATTAGTCAAAGATTCCACAATTCTTGCTGTAGTTGGTCATAATGCTTCATTTGCGACTTTAGCAGCAGCACCCATATACCAACAAGGGAGATTAGTAATGATCTCGCCAACCAGCTTTACTAATGGGTTATCGGGATTGGGTGACTATATTTTTAGAACAATTCCCAGAATTCGCAATCTGACAGAGCCTTTAGCTGAATATGTGGTAACGACACTCCGTAAAACCAGAACAGCAATTTGTTATGATTTCAAATCGCCAGATCAAACAGTATTTAATGAAGAATATGTTGAGGCTTTAAAATCTAAAGGAGTGCAAACACAAGCCATACAATGCGATTTTTCTTCACCTAATTTTGACGCTAATCAAGTAATTAGTGAAGCTGTTAGTAGTGGAGCAGATAGTCTATTGTTAGCGCCTTCGATCGCGCCTACTAATACAATCAAGAAAGCGATAGATGTAGCCAGAGCTAATAAAGTAGCTGGATTAACATTATTGGCTTCTACTACTATGTATACTATTGATACTTTAAAATCGGGAGGAAGCGATATTAACGGCTTAGTTTTGGCTGCACCTTGGAGTCCGAAAATTTCATCTCCCCCAGCCAAAAATTTTGCAGATTATGCGCGTCAACTATGGAAAGCTGAAGTTAACTGGCGCACTGCTACTGATTATGATGCGACTTTAGCTATCATTACAGGATTGAAAAAAAATCCGACTCGTGAAGGTTTAAAAAATGAGTTACGCAGTAGATCATTTGTTGCACCTGGAGGCGCAAATGGAGATATAAAATTTGCACCAACAGGCGATCCATTATCAAATAACATCATTTTACTAGAGGTACGACCCAGTAATTCTAATCCGACAGGATACGATTTTATTCCTATTCAACCTTAAAAACAAATTACTAATAAAATTTATTTTTGGCATTGTGCGAACGCCTTGGCGCGGTATAAGCGTTCTGGTAGCAGCGCTTAACCGCGATCCTGATAAGAGCAGTATATTAGTTCAACAATTTGAAAGACTCAAAAAATTTTTGAGAATTACTGTCTAATGTTGTCATCGACATTAACATATAACCCCGGTCTCCTACTAAGTACACTCGACCCTTACCAGCAACAATATTTTGATAGGTAAAGTTAAATTCCATGCCGGGATGATCGTTTAAGGAAATGCTTTCTTTGTCCTTTACTTCAGCACCTGCACTGGGCATCGCTATATCTATCATAGCTTCTAAGAAAACTTGTTTTAAATTATCGGGTAGTTTTCCAATTTCAGATGGCATCTCGAAGTAAGAAAGAGCATAATAGCCTTCTTCGCTTGTAGCAGTGAAGGTTTTTGCCACGCTTCCCTGAGAAATTTCTTCTGTTTTTTCAGAGGGATTATTAGGAAAAGAGACAGTAAAATCTTTTTGGGTAAACTCTTTCCAGTTGGTTTTTGCTACCAAAATAGATTGTGGCGTGATAGGTTGAATATCTATTGGCTTAGTGGGAAAAGCTGCTGCTGGATTAGCAACAATGCTAACCAGAAAGGAAGCAGTGGTAGTTAATAAGGTGAGATAGTTGTGTTTAGCTTTCATCATGGTTAAACTCATATTGATTTTTGAATTGTTCTATGCTGCCGCTCTAGGTGAAATGTGGCTCTTTGGCAAGGGTGAGAAGACTATGCGATTAAGAGCCGCGCACTATTATTAAGTGCGTTAGCGAAGCAAACCCGTAGGTATCGCTCTTTTTTTCAGGGTGCTATTTGCTTATCTATACGATCTGAATAATTTTTCCAAATAGTTACAAAACTTTACTCTGTGCCTTGAAAAGTTTGGAGATAAGCCTCGTCAACTTCAAAATCTGGTGATTTTCCTGATGGTAAAGGGGGAAGTTGACGATTAAGTAATTCCATTACGCTATAAACAAAAAGCAAAGTTTCTAAAACTTCAGTAAAATTACAAGATTGCTTGTAATAATTCATTTTTGCTGCAATCGCTTGGCTTTCTGCCCCAATTTTAGTGATTAGTTGTTGAATTTCTTGATGGTATGTCATAGTAATTCTCAAGCTGACATTGGTATATCGGCTACAACATCAGCTATTTATATAAATATTTACAAAACTTCATTGAGGCGATCGCATTGCTGGAGAAGGCAAAATTTGTGCAGGTGCAATCTCAGCCCTCTGGCTACCATACAGGAAATTTTAATGACAGGGGGCTGCGATATTACTCAATCTGGGAAATTTGATTTAATTTGAGGTTTTTTAAATTTGTGCCAATAATTGCGTAAAAACTTCGCGGCTAGACGTAAACTCTATAGCAAGTTAAATTCTGGGTGCGAAACGCTCAATTTGCATCGTATCTCTAGCGTCGCGATTTTACTTGCATTAATATCACATTAATCAATATTTGTCAAGGCATGAAACCGATAATCGCTTTATTCACCATATTATTACTACTACCAACAAAAGCAATAGCAGTCAGCACCCAGAAAAGAGAACCGCAACCACAGCAAATTGCCCAAGTTGACTTGACAGCAAAACTGCGTTCTCTCGCGCAAGCTATTACAGTCAAAATTACGACCAGCGATAATGGCGGTTCCGGTACATTAATTGCGAAACAGGGACAAACTTATCTAGTTCTGACTAACGCCCATGTGGTGACAGGCGACAACTACCGCATCCAAACACCAGATGGGAAAACTTATCCCGCCCAAGTTGTCCCTAACGTCAGTTTTCCTAACAGTGACTTAAGTTTATTACAATTTCGCAGTAGCCAAAACTATCAAATTGCTACCCTTGTCAGTGAAAAATTTTTGCAAGTAGAAGAAGATGAACCTGTTCTCGCGGTTGGGTTTGACTCTGCTACAGAAGAGTTAGTAACAGCAACAGGTAAGATTCAACTGTTAGCGGAAAAGCCATTAAAACAAGGTTATCAAATCGGATATACCAACAATATTGTTCAAGGAATGAGTGGGGGTGCAATATTAAATGCTGCTGGGGAAGTTATTGGGGTAAATGGACGCGCTGCTTTTCCGATTTTAAATAGTGGTTATGTTTATCAAGATAATTCTCCCTTAAGTCCTGAAGTAATTAAAGAGGTAAGGGCGGTGAGTTGGGGCATACCTATTCAAACATTTTTAGCACAGTTAAACCCCACTGTGGCGCAAAGCTTTTCTTTCTCTTTAACCCAAGATGATGAAGAAATAGTAGATAATGCGCCTAAATTTACTGGTTGGTTAGCAAAGTTAAATCAGCAAGCTCAACAAATCAGCGTGAGGATTGATGATTTAGGCACTCCTAATAGTAGCGAAAGAGGAAAACTAGCGGGTAATGGTTCAGGGATTATTATTGCTAAACTTGGTAATACCTACTATGTGTTAACTTGCGCTCATGTGTTACCCTATGAAAATGTCAGAAAGTTTGAAATCTTAGCACCAGATGGTAAACGCTATCGGATAGATAGTAGCAAGATTAAAAAGCAAGAAGGCGTAGATTTAGCTGTAGTGCAGTTTACCAGTAGCACAAATTATCAAGTAGCTACTTTGGCAGATTATAACCTGAAAGATTATGACTATATGTTTGTGGGGGGTTATCCTAACTTACGTCAATTAGACCCAAAATGGCGCTTTAGTCTAGGTCAGATATTTGATAAAGAAACGGGATTATTAAGCACAAAAACTTATACTTTAGAAACAGAAAATGCTGGATCTTCACCAACAAAAAGCCCATTTGCCTCTGGATATGAATTAGTTTATAGCAGCATTACCTACGGTGGGATGAGTGGGGGTGCAGTTTTAGATAGTCTGGGGCGAGTAATTGGAATTCATGGTAGCGCCGAAGGAGAAACAGCTATTGATGACTCTTTAGGTGATGCTGCTAATATTCAACTGGGGTTGAGTTTAGGTATTCCTGTTGGAACTTTTATCGGTATAGCTGACAGATTTAATTTGAATCGCCAATGGTTACGGATAGAAAATTCTCCCCCACCTCAACTCAATGATTCGCAGGAAGATGCAGTTAAGGCAGCATTATTAACAGTTGATGTACCTCACAAAAAAGCGAAAGCTTCACAATGGATAGAACGAGGAAATCAACTGTGGCGGTTAGGTCGATATGATGAAGCAATAGCAGCTTTTGATGAGGCAATTAAGCTGCAACCTGCGTTTGTTTATCTAGCTTGGTATGGGCGGGGGTCGGCGTTAAGATATCAAAGAAAAGATGAAGAAGCAGTAGTCGCTTTTGAAACAGCTATTAGCAAACAACCTGATTACTATCCGGCTTTATACTGGCAAAGTGTAGCTCTGCGAGAGTTAAAGCAACTGGATAAAGCGTTAGTAGCGATAGATAAAGCGATTAAAACTCAACCCCAAGATGCAAATTTGTATAATGAAAAATGGGCAATTTTATCCGACTTAAAAAGGTATCCAGAAGCAACTGCGGCGATTACAGAAGCGATTCAAATTAGTCCTCGTGCTGTTTTTTACTACAATCGGGGTATTGTTTACGCATACCAGAAGCAGTGGCAGCAAGCGATTAATGATTACAACCAAGCTATAAAAATCGATCCTCAGTTGGCTTATGCTTACAACGGTCGGGGTACTGTTTACGCATACCAGAAGCAGTGGCAGCAAGCGATTAATGATTACAACCAAGCTATAAAAATCGATCCTCAGTTGGCTTATGTTTACAAAAATCGGGGTGTAGTTTACCATGCTCAAGAAAACTTTAGTGCAGCACTTTCTGACTATAATAAAGCCCTAAGCATTGATGAAAATTTCATAGCTGCTATCAATCCTATCGGCTTGATTAAATACGAAATGGGAGAAACTGACACAGCTATTCAACAATGGCAGAAATCGCTTAAAGTGGATGCTCAACAAGCCGAAATTCAATTAGCTTTAGCTGTGGCAATGTATACTAAGGGAGAATCAGACAAAGCTTTGCAACTAGCAACACAAGCTTTAAAGTTAGATAAACAGTTTGCAGAGGTAGCGCATCTCCCAAAAAATCTTTGGGGTAAGCGGTTGATTGCAGATACTCATTCGTTATTTGCTGATGCGAAGATGCAGGCGGTTTTGGCTAAACTTTAATAATCAATCTTACGCATAAATCATCCGTATCTGTTGGGGGCGGGTTTATATATATCAATGGTTTAAGGCATAATTTGAGGTGCAACCCGCCCTGAATAAGCGTGATTGTGCCGTTGTCGCAGCAGAGTTTTGTCTCAATTAAAAATGTACAAGTTTATTTGCGCGTTAGTTTATAAAGCTACTTAATTTTTTCTTTCAAGCTGATTAATAATCTGCTCAACTCTTGCAGCTTTTTGGGCATTTCCAGCATTTTTAAAAAGACTAGCTGCAATTTTAAACTTGTTCAAAGCTGCTGGTGTATTTCCCCGACTTAATAAACTATTGGCTTCAGCCAAATATTTCTCTGCTGACTTTTGTTTTTCGCTTATAATAGAATTACCTGTACGATTCATGTCGTTTGGATTCGGGTTCAGGGAAACATTTGTTAAAGAATTTAATAAATATTCTAGCTGTTGCATCTGCTGGAAATTACTAGCTGATAGTTGATAATTAGCTTGTTTTAATTGATCTATTCCCTGAGAATGATAAAGCGCGATCGCACTCTTCAAATCGGCAACTTTCTGCGGTTCCTCGGTTTGAACTAAACCTCGTTGATGATAAGCTTGAGCGTAGTTAAAATTGATTTTAATTGCTTGATTAAAATCGGCAATTGCTTGGCTTCTATTGTCTGCAACCCAACGTAAAGCCTTATTCACGTCGCAAACAATTATAGAAGTATTATAAGGGGTGCGATCGCACCCTGGTACAATACCCCCACGAGTTAGTGGTTTGCCTTTTACATATTGAGCATAAACTAAGCCTCGGTAATAATAACCTACAGCTAATTGCGGCTGTTTTTCAACTACTTGATTAAACTTTTCTAAAGCTGATTGATAATTTTCGGCATCAAACTCGTTATTACCTCGTTGTAATAATAATGTAGTTTCTGGGTCTAATTTCGCTTTGGTTGGCACTGTTTCAGCGTTAACAGGTAAAGAAATTACTCCCCAGATGGTAATAATTCCAGCGCAATAAATTAAATTTTTTAAACCAAATGATTGACGCATTTCGATTTTTAGGATATAATAAAAAGTTAGATACTATCAGATTAATTACCAAGTATAACATAATAGAAAGCTAGTAAAAAACCAGCATTAAATAATTATTTAATTTCGTTCAGGACAGATATCTGCTTTGGACTCACCAAAGTTTTGATTAGTTGAGAAATAATTCCGTAACCATGCACAACCGCGCTTTTGCATCTCGTCCATATCCAAATTCAAAATAATAACATTATTGTCGTTATCACTAGAAGCGATTGCCTTGCCATCTGGACTAAAACTAACATCTAAAACCTCCTCTTTATGTCCTGTAAGTGTTTGCAATTGTTCCCCATTCATACTCCACAAATAAATTAC
>JBARVL010000597.1:0-6781 GCA_049646245.1 Crinalium sp.
CGAATAAACACTCTGAGGTAGTTCCAGCTTTGGAAGCTTGTCTCCAAGAACATAGCGGAGAGTATGTCCGCTTAATTGGAATCGACCCCAAAGCCAAGCGCCGCGTCCAAGAGATGATTATTCAAAAACCTTAGAACGATCGCGGTAGCTGCTAAAAACTAGGGAGAAGGGGAGCAGAAATACTACGAAAGTAGCAAAAAAAGTATTACTGACTCTCCGTTTCCCATCCTCCTCATGTCCTATATTCTCAACGCCTCATGCACTTGCCGCTATTGCAGCCCATCAGCAACAATGATATTTACATAACAGGTGATGTGAGCATTGATGCCAGTGCTGCGATCGCACCAGGGGTAATTATTCAAGCAGATCCAGATAGTAAAGTAATTATTGGTGCTGGTGTTTGCATTGGTATGGGTACAATTCTTCATGCTCACAAAGGCACTCTAGAAGTAGAGGCAGGAGCAACTATCGGGGCTGGTGTTTTAGTAGTAGGCAATGTCAAAATCTCTACTCATGCTTGTATTGGTTCTTTGACAACGATATGGAATGAAACTGTTGCGCCTAATCAATTTGTCGTAGCAGGTTCTATGATTGGAGATACGGGACGAGAAATTGCAGATTCTACAGAGGTTGTAGGTGAAAATGAATCAGCTACAAATGTAGCAACAGAAGCACAGGAGGAGTTAGCGTCTGTTAATACAAAAGATGCTACTTCCTTAACAGTCCAAGAAAATCAGAACGTAGACATTGCTGCTCAAAATCAATCTGAATCACCACATATTAATGGTGCTGTTCCAATTTATGGGCAAGCTAGTCTCAACCGATTGTTACATACGCTGTTTCCTCACAATAAATCTTTGAATAGTTTGCCTGACAACAGTTCCGAGTGACGATATATAAAACTTACGCAACAAATAAATTCCAAATATTTGCTATGTAGTTAATAATTACGGCTGCTTTTATTTTTTTGTTCCCTGTCTTGTTAATTACAGCTTTTAAATGCGTAATTTATGAGTATAATAAAATATATTATAATAGGGCTTTGAAGAGAGTTTTTTCCACAGATAAACACAGATGAACACAGATAAATACAGATGTTTATTTAGATAAAAAATATTTTTATGCCCGGCTTTAAGAGTCTATTATAAAAGTGATTTCAAGATGTTTTGACCGCAGATAAACGTAGATGTTTCTTACGGATTAATTATTTTTATGAGAGGCTCTAAGTGCCACTTTTGGGAGTTGCCCCCCCACACCCAGGATGAATTAATCTTAGGCTATAGGCATACTTAGATTAGAGGCTCCGTATTTGATCGCGGAGGTTAGAAGTGGAAATATCATCAAGACTTACCCGTTTTGAACCATCAGAGCAAACAAAAAATTTCCGAGACACTGCTGTTGGTATGGTCTCGACTCGTAGCTTTCCCGCAATTGTTGGCACAGCCGATATGATGCTGAAGTCATCAGGGGTGAGTTTAATCGGATTTGAAAAAATCGGTGGTGGTCACTGTACTGCAATTGTACGCGGTGGTATCTCTGATGTCCGTTTAGCTGTTGAATCTGGTGTACAGACGGCTGAACAGTTTGGTCAGCTTGTTTCATCTATAATAATTCCGCGACCAATGCCTAATTTGGAACTGATTTTTCCTATGGGTAGTCGCTTAATGGAATTATTTGATAAGAACGGTTACAGCCGCTTGAGTAATCAAGCGATTGGTTTATTAGAAACACGCGGATTTCCGGCGATGGTGGGTGCAGCAGATGCCATGCTTAAGTCAGCCGATGTTTATCTATCTTCTTATGAAAAGATTGGTGATGGTTTGTGTACTGCGATTATTCGGGGTACTGTTGCTAATGTGGCGGTCGCTGTAGAGGCTGGGATGCTAGAAGCGGAGAGGATTGGCGAATTACACGCAGTTATGGTAATTCCAAGACCTTTAGATGATTTAGAGAAAAATTTGCCTGCTGCTAGTTGTTGGATAGAGGAAAAACCTCAACCTATTAACTTACCAATAAGCGTTAAGGAAGTAGAAAAAGAATTTTTAGAGCTACCGGATTTAGCTAAACTACCTGTTCATATTGAAGAATTTGAAGAATAGTTTTTTAATGTTTGAGCAATAATTAATTTTATAGCGGTCAGCCGTCAGCTATTAGCCGTCAGCTTTTTAAAAGCCAATGTTCCCAAGGGTTTCAAAATCAATTTTGTCCTAACCTCCCTGGCTACTGCTACAGCAGTTCCTTCTGTTATGAGGTACAGAGTTTTTGGCTTTAGGGAACAGGGAACAGGGAACAGAAGAAAAATAGCTCTAACTTAATAAATATAAAACAAAACCACCCCCTCCCTGTTAACTAAAAGGGGGTATATTTTATGTTTTATTGTGTTGAGACTAAATTAATAATCTTGATCCACAATATCTAAGGTAAACTAGCGCGCATTTAAATTGTACATTTTCTAACTGAGAGAAAAGTTATCAAACACAATACCCCTCCCTCCTCTCTCCTCCCTCCTCTCTCCTCCCTTTCTCAAATATAAAATGCGCGAAACACAACAGCTTAACACTAGCGTTTTTGCGCTGCGATCGCTAATTTTGCTTCTTTAATTTTACGCAATCGATCCATTATTTCTACCACTTGACCGTGATTAATACTTTGATCAGCCTTTAGTATTATTAACGCCTCCTGATTAGGCTTAATTAACTGACGTACTGATGTTTCTAAATTCTCTAGCTGAACTGGCTGGCGATTGAGTGCTAATTGCCCCTGCTGGTCAACATTTACGGTAATTTGGCTAGGACGCTGAGTTTTAGCCGTCGTCGCCTTGGGTAAATTAACCGACAAACCTTCTGAACGAGATAGATACAAGCTAGACATTACAAAAAACGTCAGAATAGCAAAGATCACATCGATCATCGGTACGATGTTGATCTGAGATGGTAGTTCTGGTTCATCGGGTAGACGCATAAGAACGTTCTCCTTCATAACGACGGCGATAGAGAAGTTCTAACTGTCCGCCATACTCCTGAATTAAGGCTATTTGGCGTTGGTATAAACCTCGAAATGTATTAGAGAACAACAAAACAAAGATAGCAACTACTAACCCAGCAGCTGTAGATACAAGAGCCTCACTAATCCCAGAGGTTACGCCAGTAGTTTGACTACCACCGACATCACCAAGTTTGAGTGAAGCAAATGAGCTAATCAAACCTAAAACTGTTCCTAAAAGACCTAGTAAAGGCGCAAGGCTAATAATTGTGTCAAATATGTTATTAAAGCGTTTTAACAACGGAATTTCTGCTTGAGCTTCACTTTCTAAAGCCAAGCGAAATTCTTCTGGAGTTGCTTCTTCTAGTTCTAATGCTGACAAAAAAATCCGAGCCAGAGGCAAATCAGCATTTTGCTTGAGCTTATTTAAAGCACTGACAACATTGTTACGACGATAAAAATTCATGGCTTCTCTGACTGCCCGCTCTTGTCGGCTATTAATACGCCACCAAAAAGCGACTCGCTCAATAATGAGTGCGAACCCTAGTACCGAAAATGCCAGCAGTGGCCACATGACCACACCACCAGCAGCAAAAAGATTAGAAATTCCCATATCCTTTGTCTCTAGGGCAATTAATAAGGCAGATTGACATCATCACACCTGAACGCACTTTTGATTCCTACTGCTCATAGAGCATTGGTAGGTTAGCGTTTCATTGAAAACTGCTATTTTTTAGGTAGTCTCCACGCTTGTCTTAAAGCCTTGGACTGCCCACATCAGGCTGTTAAGTAAGAAGTAGTCAGTATAGTTTATGAAAATAACTCTAATGAGAATAGATGTCAAGCAACAAGACTTTGTAAAACAGTAAAATTTTTGTTGAATAAAAGTTTGTATCCTCAAGGTTCAGGCAGGGCAAGTCTTTCAGGAGATTTACTTAAAGGAAATACTCCCAAACCACTGCTGGTTTATACTTGACATTTGTTTCAAGGCATCTTAATTTGACTAAAATAAGTGCGAATTGTTTGCAATAGAACATGGGCGTGTCAACGATTGCTGTAGAGCAGCGAGAAAAAGAAGAGCAGCAGTTGAGATCTTTCCTCACCTACAGCCTCATCGGTTCAGTGGTAATGCACATCGGTTTGTTGATCCTCAGCACCTTGTGGGTCAAACCTGCTGAAGTAGCTGCTGAAGAGCCGATGGAGATTGAAATTGTTGACGCACCAGATATTGAAGAAACGCCATCGCCTGAAAAGACTGAAATCAAAGATGAAGCAGGTTCTGGTGGTTCAGGTGGAGGTTCTGGCGGTAGTGCTGGTGGTGGCGCAGGAGCAAGTGAGATAGAAACAAATTCTGCATCTCCACAAGTAGCTTCAAATAGTGCGATCGCCACCCCTAATGCACCAATAGCATCAGCAACACTACCATTACCGCCAATAGCTCCTCAGCCAGAAGTCCCGCAATTTAAAATACCGGAGATTTCTAAACAACTACCAACAAGCCTAGAAGTTCCTACCACACGGCAAATTGTCAGTAGTTTATTACCTGAACCACCAGTAGTTCCCAAACCAGATCCCATCACGGAACCAGTCGAACCCACACCCGTTGCTAGTTTGCCACCCGAAGCAATACCGGAACCAGTCGAACCCACACCCACACCCACACCCACACCCACACCTACACAGGAACCAAAACCTTTAACTACTCCATCACCTATCCCAACACCCACTCCTCAAACATCACCTGTTGCTGTTAATCCTTCTCCACCTGTTCAACCACCCCAACCTGCAACACCTCAATTCCCAAATTTAGCGTCACTTGCACAAAGAATTCCAAGTTTATTTAATCCCAAAAACAATACGCCAACGGTTCCACCAATAGCAGCAAATCCCTTATTACCATCTAACAACATTAGTGGAGCAAGCAATTCTTCAAAAGTTGCTGTGGGTACTAGCAATACTTCTGGAGCAAATAGAGGTACTGGTAGCGGTACGGGTAATGGTAATGGCTCTGGTGTTGGTAGTGGTACGGGTACTGGTAGCGGCTTTGGTACTGGTAGCGGTACGGGTAATGGTAACGGCTCTGGTACTGGTACAAAGGTGGCTACAGGAGCAAGAAATATTAATAGAACCCCCCCTGCATCCAGAGGCAATACCCGTCCCAACTGCGCTCCTTGTAATAAACCAAGACATCCTTCTGGGGCTGAAGAATTAGAAGGCACAGTAATTGTCAAGATGGATGTTGACCAAGAGGGGAATGTCAGCAATATCAATATTGCCAGTAGTAGTGGTCATAACATCCTGGATCAAGCAGCGTTGGAAACGGTGAGGAATGAGTGGAAGTTTACAAAATCTGACAACGGACAAGCGGGAATTAAGAAAAAAATTACCTTTACTTTGGAGGGTTCTAACAATAACCGTATCGCTTTAGAACGTCAACGTTCAGCAGAAAAGAAACAAAAGGAACGTCAACAACAGCAAGAACGCGATCGCCAAGCTTTGGAACGCCAAGAAAAATTAGATCGTGAACGTCAGCAACGAGAGGCTAATCAGCTATTGCAGCCAGTTCCGGCTGGTATTCCAGATAATACATTGCCGCCCCCTGTAAGTGTGCCATCAATTCCAGCAGCACCACCGCCTGTAAGTGTGCCACCAATTCCAACAACACCACCTCCTGTCATTGTTCCACCTGTAACAGCACCAACTGAGATGGAACAAACTCCACCACCAGACCCATTTGCATCTCCTTAGCTTTAGAAGTTAGAGGCAGAGGAGGCAGAGGAGGCAGAGGAGGCAGAGGAGGCAGGGGGGCAGGGGGGCAGGGGAGGCAGGGGAGGCAGGGGGAGAGATTGAGATAAAAATGTTCAGATCAGAACATTTGCAAGCCTGATCGGCACATATCCAAAATCTTGTCGAGTTACTGCCCAAATAACCAGGTTTTGAAACAGACAAGTTGCTCAGTTAATAGGAAGATTTCTTAATAGTTTAAATTGCTCAATGAATGATGGCTGTGAAGTTAACCGTAATTAGCCTAAGTAGTAATAAGTAAAAAAGTGGTGTCAAAGTGAGATTTAGAAAATTTATCCAAGCTTACTAAGAAAAGTTATTAATAAATAACAATTTTTCTGAAGAATAAATCGAAAGAATTTCAAGATAGCAATTCAACTGTAGTCAGGTTTGGTGTGAGAGAGATGATCGTGCAAAAGCAAATAGTTAATAGTGCTTGGATAGCTGGGGTAGTATCGGTAATAGTTGCTCAACCTGTAAGAGCGGATATTGCTCAAATCACTAATGTACGAGTTAACCCAACTGCTGGGGGTTTAGAAATAATTTTAGAAACAGCCGATCGCTCAAATCCTCAAGTAATTATGTATAGTTCTAGAGGAGCGTTTGTTGCTGATATCATTGCCCAACTCCGCATTCCACAAGGAACTGTATATCGCCCAAATGGCTCTTCAACAGGAATTACTTCTGTTACTATCACCGCAGTTGATGCCAATACTACTAGGTTAACGGTGACAGGCAATGGGGGTATACCAAGGGGAAATGTAAATTCTCAAAGTCAGGGATTAATTTTCAGTTTGACACCTGCAACAGTACTGAACACGGCTGAAACACCAGTTGCGCCGAGCTTAGATACGGATATGACTACTTCTGATGGTGATAACGGAACAGCAACTTCAAATGATGATGAAGATGTTGAAGAAATAGTAGTAACTGCTAGTCGTAGACCAGAAGTTTTAAGAAATGTCTCGCGTTCTGTAACTGTAATTCCCCGTGCAGAAATTGAACAACAAACAAA
>JBARVL010000598.1:0-8279 GCA_049646245.1 Crinalium sp.
AAGCAAACCAAAGTAAAGCTAACTGATCCTCAGCACTAAGTTGATTGAATGCTTCAACTGTAGCTGGAATCACATCAGCAACTTGAGTGTTAGGAAAAATCGAGCGAGCGGAATCTATGGTAAATGACATTGTTAAGTCCTCTAAACTGAAACGTTACTTTAATGGTTTAAGAAGTTAAATTCAAGCATAAGCTGATGTGTATTAACACGCTTTTCAAAAACTAAAACAAGGCAATTTGAATGCTAATTAACTAAGTTTGTAAAATAGTTGTACATCTGTTAACAAATATAAACTTTTTCAAGAGAAATAAGCTCTATCCTTAGACGTATACCTAATGGACTGTCTCGATATTTAAGATTAATATAAGTGATTGGAATTGTTGGAGAGCGATCGCCTTAATCTTTTTTTAACTGGTGTGGTTTCATGGTATTAAATTGGTTCTAATAACGAGAGTAAACTTTTTTCTGGATTAATTTCATAAGTTACAGGCTTACGATTTTTCTTAACTTTTCCTTCAAGTACAGCGCGGTTTAACCAATCCTGCATTTGTGTCGATCGCACATCTAAACATTCAGCTAGAGATTTCGCATCTTTGGGTTGCTCTAAATGATTCAGGATGAAAGGTAAAACTGCTTCGTAAATATCTTTAGGCGGATTTTGCACTTGAACAAGAGAATTTTGTGCTGATGCTTCGGTAATAATATTAATTGTTGAAGGTGCGATCGCCTCCAAATCAGTTTTGTTTTCTTCATCTGTAGTTAAAGGTGCGATCGCGTAGCGACTCCGCAGGAGTATCGCTTTCTCCTCACCCTTGCTTTCTTCCTCTAATACTAAATTTAATAACGGTGCATCTGTGACAGCATCCATCGAATTTAATAGCGTCTCTTCTGCTATAGGTTCAATATCTAATTGATTAACTTCTAAAATTTCTCTTAACGAATCATTCTCAAATTCTTCAGGAAAAGGTTTTGCGCCCCTATTTAATAACTCTGTATTTCCCTTTGGGACATTACCCTGTATCCTGACAAAAATAGGGACATCCTTAATTTTTTCTAGCGCCTCCGTAGCACCAGCCCAAGTACCACCTTGATCTATTGTGGAATTAACTACTAACGCATAATCTGATAAAGCATAAATATATTTATTACGTCCCATCGCATTGCCAACATGAAAGCTAACATTAGGATCGTAAACAGAAATCAAACATAGTTTACCTTCTTTAATAGCAGCGCGATACTTTCCTGCAACTGCTGCTTTAACCAAACTTTCCGCCAGTACAGCAACAGCCGTTCCCCCTGCTTTTAACACCCCTAACATAGAAGCTAGATCTACTCCCCGCGCCCCACCAGATATAATTTGAATGCCTTGTTCGGCACAAGTTTTAACAACTTTCTGAGTATAATTTAATCCTTCTTCATCAACATCACGAGAACCAACAACTGCTAACCCTCCTTGAGATAACAGTTCAATATTGCCAACTCCATAAATAATTGGTGGTGCTGAAAATCTAAGTTTCTGCTTAAGAGGTTGAGGATATTCTGCATCACTACGTCCAATTACCCATAACCCCTGGCTTGTCCATTTTTCTACAGCCAAACTCAACATTACGCCCCGTTCTAATAATGCCATCAAACGGTCAGAGTTAAGCTTATCAATATTAATTTGAGCAAGTTGATTTTTATAGGTGGGATTTAATAAATCACCTGGAGTTAATTTATTTTCTTTCAACCAACCTGCTAAAGCGTTATATTCTTTTAACGTCAACGGTTGCGGTTCAGTTTGGCGGTCTTGACCAAAACTGGCACATAACAGCAAAATAACTTGAGTATCTGGTTGCAACCGATGGTTTAATATCATTTTTCTAACTATTTTAAGCTAAAGAATTAAGGGCTAATGCTAGAGGAAAAACTTTTCCACTACCAGCCTGACGTAATAATGCTGCAACTACAGTAAAAGTCCAACGGGAATCTACTATATCATCAACTAACAAAACAGCACCTTTCTTTACCTGCAAAGAATTAATTTTAAATACCCCATCTAAATTATGAGCTTGTTGGTAACTGTTACTCATACTTTTTTGTAGTTGATTTTGGCGAACTTTTTGGACAACTGGCAAAAATGGTAAATTTAACTTATTAGCTAACTTGTTAGCAAAATTTGGTACTAAATCTAAACGATTTAAAGAAGGGATACAAGTCACCCAAGTAGGATAAGGTTGTGGTTGCCAACGTTGAATCATTTCCACAGCAGCTTGTACTAAGGCATCATCAAATTGATTATCTTCATATTTACCTTTTTTGACTAATTCTCCCCAACCAGCATCTCCCCAAAGAGATAAAGCGCGTCCGGTTTCGGCTTTTAATTCTTTTTTAATATTCCCAGAAAAACCATAAATTGGTAGTGCTTGTAATGCCCATTGTTTTCGAGGTTCTATAATTTGGTAGCTGCGACGGAGATAGTTAATAGCTTTATTTACCATTAACATAGAGTAGGTTTCTGGTAATAAAGGTTTATCCATACATACAGCACATTTACCACAATCAGTTGTGCTATAATCATCTAATGCTGTAGCCAGAAATTTCATCAGGCATTGTTGACTTTTCATATAAGCCAACATTTGAGCTTGTTCTTGATAGCGAATTTTGGTTAATTGCTCAATTTTTTCTCTATCGGGCTGATAATTAATTGGAGTCGTATACCATTTTGAACCTTGTTTAGTTACAGGTGCGGGAAACTCCAAAGATAGTAATTTTAAAACTTTATCAATTTTACCCTTAGCTAGATTAAGCTGTTTTTCTATTTGCGGAACTGACAAACCATTACTAGCTTGATTAAGAACATCTAAAACTTGCTGTGTATGCGCTTCTGGAGGAAAAGCCGTTTCAATGAAATAATTAGTAATGTCGTTGTCTTTTTCACCACTAAGCATAATTCCATAAGCTTGCTCTACGGCTCTACCTGCACGTCCAACTTGTTGATAATAATGAACAACTGACCCAGGGCGTTGATAATGAATGACAAAACTTAAATCTGGTTTATCAAAGCCCATTCCTAAAGCTGTTGTGGCGACTAAGGCTTTAATTTCGTTGTTAATAAGTTGATCTTCTAGTGTTAATCGTTCTTCATTTGCTAGTTTACTATGATAATCTTTAGCATTAATTCCTTGAGTTTTTAACCAATCAGCAACTCTTTGGGCATCTCTGACAGTTAGAGTATAAATAATACCACTGCCAGATATTTTTTGAAGCTGTTCTGCTAACCATGCCAGACGTGCGGCTGGACTAGGAAGATAAATATTTTGCAGTTGCAAACTTTCTCGAATTAAGGAACCTCTAGATATCTGCAAATCTGACCCTAACTGGTTCACAATATCGTTAACTACTCGATTATTTGCGGTGGCGGTTGTTGCTAGGGCTGGAATATTTGATGGTAGGGCTTGCAAAATTCTGACAATTCGCCGATAGTCAGGACGAAAATCATGCCCCCAGTCGGAGATGCAGTGGGCTTCATCTACTACAAATAAACCAAGTTTTTGAGATATTGGTAAGAGAATATTATCTCGAAATTCATCATTTGCTAATCTTTCTGGGGAAATTAGCAAAATATCAATTTTTCCTTGTAGTAATTGCTCTTCTATTGGTTGCCAGTCTTCTTGATTTGTAGAGTTAATTGTTGCGGCTTTAACTTTTATGCGATCGGCTGCGGTAATTTGGTTTCGCATTAAAGCCAGAAGCGGTGAAATTAAGATTGTACAACCTGCGCCCTGGTCTCTTAGTAAGCGAGTAGCAAGGAAATAAACTAAGCTTTTGCCCCATCCGGTGCGTTGTACAACCAGGAGGCGCGATCGCTTTTCGATTAATTCAGATATCGCTTCCCATTGTCCATCCCGAAAGTTAGCTTTTGGGTTGTTGAGTGCTTGGCGTAGTAGTGATAATGCTCGCGTTTTAAGTTCATCTGCCATATATACACCCCTTCCTGCTTAAAGAATACCTATTTGAAAAACCGCCTTAGCGAAGCGAAACGCGATCCTAGTTTTAGACACCAAGGACACCAAGGAAGAAGAATTTATGGAACAGTGCGATCGCCAAGCGCCGACCTGTCGCGCAGTTTACAACTCTTTTGGATTAATTCCTCGTTCTCGCAGTAGTGCTTCTAAAGCTTGATAACGCTCTCTTTCTGCTTCTAATTGCTTCACTGCTTCATCAGCACGTTGGCGTTCTTGTTCCGCACGTTGGCGTTCTTGGTCCGCACGTTGACTTTCTTGTTCCGCGCGTTGACTTTCCTGTTCAGCGCGTTGCCCTAATTCAACATAAGTCAGAAATCGCTCTCCAGATGGCGTATAAATTTCTAGGTTGTCAGGCGTTACTTGAAACCTGATACCAATACGACGACTAACCCAACCGTTCATTTCTTCAATTACATCTAATTGATTGTCAGCACGCAACCAACCCATTAAATCTATACGATCTGGATCGTAAATATAGTATTCTTCTACTCCATATCGTTCGTAAAAGCGCAATTTTTTCGCCATTTCTTTTAAGCGATTGCCTGGAGATAAGATTTCAAATACAACTTGTGGAGGAATCTTTTCTTCTTCCCATTGTCGATAAGAACCTCTGTCTCCTTTTGGTCTGCCAAAAACTACTAGCGCATCCGGTGCAATGCGAGTTTTGTTATCACCTTTAACTGGATACCACAACAAGTCACCTGCAACAAATACATTCGGGTCATCTGCAAACAGTAGTTCTAAGTTTTCTTTAATTGTGACTATCCAATTAAATTGTTTTGTATTATCTGCCATTGGTTGACCGTCACTATCGGGGTAGATGATGGCTGGTGTGGTATTGGTTAGTTGTTGTACCATGTTGACCTCTCCAAATAGAGGGGAATTGTTTTTATTGTAGCGATCGCCTGTAGTGTATATTTCTTTAAGTGTGCGATCGCTCACTTATATAACTTATTAATATTAAGATTTTTTCTATGAATAAATACTTACTTTCATTGGCGTTGCTGCTGTCAAGTTCTACCCTTATCCCTTACCCCGTTGTTGCCCAATATTCAGGCTTAGGTAAAAATAGCGTCGATCCCACTGTCCTCCAACGTTATGCCCCAAAGCCTCTTGCTCAAGAGGTGACACAAAACATTGAGCAAATGCTTGATGTGCGATCGCCCGGACTGGGAATAGTTACACCTGATGGCAAGCGGATGTTTTTTACATGGAGTATTACAGGAACAGTCCAAGTTTGGCGACTTGATGGGGCGCAACAATTTCCTGTACAGATGACGGGTGGACAAGACGCAACCAGAATTGCAGCTATGACACCTGATGGCAAGTATTTATTACTTTCACGCGATCGACAAGGTGAAGAAAATCCAGGCTTGTATTTGCAACCAACAGATGGCGGTCAGTTAGAGGTAATTCAACACACGCCTAAAGTGCGAACTTCATTGCAATATATTAGCGATGACTCGCGCACAATTTATTTTAGTGCTAATGACATTGCACCAGACTCATTCGCCATATACCGCTACGATCTTCAAACTAAGAAAAAGATCTTGATCTTTGCAGAAAAAGGAATTTGGTCAATTGCAGATATTTGGGGCGATCGTCAAAAATTCTTATTTAGCAAAGCAACAGGGAATATTTTTAGTGAATACTATGAATTTGATAAAAAAACGCAAAAGCTCACACCAATTTTGGGGCAAGGAGAACAGGAAGAATATACTATCCAATATAGTGCAAATCCTGATGAATACTTAGTTTTAACGCCTAAATTTGGAGAATTTCGCCGATTATATCGCTACAAAAATAGCAAATTTACACCTATTACACCAGAAATTAAGGCAGATGTCTCTAATTTTGATATAGATGCTCAACGCCAACGTATCCTTTATGCCATTAATGATGGTGGTTACTCGCGTCTGAAAGCAATTGATACGCGGACATTTCAAGAAATAACCCTGCCTAACTTTGCCAATGCTGACCATGTTTTTGCAGGTATAACAACCCGCAATGGGCGTTACACAAGTTTAGGAGTAGAAACAAGCACAGCACCTCGTCTTAGCTATGTTTATGACTGGCAGACTAAGAAACTAACACAATGGGTACTGCCTAGCTCTCCTGAAATTGATACCCGTCAATTTGCTGTAGCTAAATTAGAATCATATCCCGCCCGTGACGGTACACCCATTCCGATGTTTGTTTATCGCTCACCTCAATGTCAGCAAGCAAAGGCTATTCCTTGTCCTGTTGTAGTTAACTTTCATGGTGGACCGGAAGGGCAAAGTGTTCCTGGTTTTAATCGCTTTGCACAACTATTTGTACAATCAGGATTTATATTCGTTGAACCTAATGTGCGTGGTAGTAATGGCTATGGCAAAAGTTGGCTCAATGCTGATAATGGTAGCGATCGCACTAAAGTTATTACTGATATTCAAGATGCAGCCCAATACATTCGTCAAAATTGGCAAGTTAACGGTAAAGTACCAAAAATCGGCATTATGGGCGGTAGCTATGGCGGTTACTCTGCATTGATGGGAATGAGCAAATTTGCAGGTAGCTATGACGCTGGTGTGTCAGTTGTGGGAATTAGCAACATACTCACTTTTCTGAATAATACTGCTCCTTATCGTCGGATTTTACGGATTACAGAATACGGCGATCCAGAACGCGATCGCGAAGCACTTATAGCACTTTCGCCTATAACTTATATCGATCGCATTAAATCTCCATTGCTAATTATTCAAGGTGCAAACGATCCGCGTGTTCCTGTTGGCGAAGCATTACAAATTCAAACCTCATTGGAAAACAAAAAAGTTCCTTCGCAATTGGTAATTTTTCCAGATGAAGGACATGGCAGTGGTAAGCGTAGCAATCAAGTGTTAGAAATTGGCTATGCACTTGACTTCTTTAGTAAGCACCTGAAATCTGAGTAAATTCTTGCTGCTAGACAAAAATTATTAAATTCGCGATGGTTTCTTACTTAAATCTTAGTTGTTCAGGACTTACGCATTCCGGGTCAGTGAGCGAGACGCTCACACTACATATAGCGCAACACAACTTAATTTCCCCGATATGTAGTGCGAGCATCCTGCTCGCGTGTAATTTTTGCGTAAGTTTCGTTGTTGTGACAAGTAGCGACTATCGTTTACAATTCTTTAGAATCCTTCATCCTCTGGGGAGTTTTGGTAAAAAATAGCTAGAGGGGATATAAGTTCCTGACGCTTTAGTTGAACTAACGCTGGAACTAAAAAACTGTAATTTAGTTGAAAAGTTGACCGTGCAAAAGCAAACTCTCTTTCTAGTTACTAGCTTGTCCTTATGGGCAGGGATAGCGGCAACTATGCCGTCAGTCACCCATGCTAATCAACCTGTGCTTTTAAGCAAGCAACCAACTAACTTTAAGCTGAATAACCTTTTGTGGGAGGGAAGTAAGCGAGTCAAGGCAGGAGATATTGCAGGCGCACTTGATATTTATCAACAAGCAGCCAAACTAGACAAGGATAACCCGCGCATTTTTTCTGCTATTGGTTATTTACATAGCTTAAAAGGCAATTTTGCAGAGTCTATAGCTGCTTATAAAGATGCGATCGCACTTGAACCCAACAATGCTGATTTCCATTATGCCTTAGCCTACAGTCTCGCTAATCTCGAAGATAATAGGAGTGCAGCTACAGCTTATCGTCGTACCATTGAGTTAAATCCTAAAAATGCTCAGGCTTACTTAGGTTTAGGTTCAATTTTGCGTCGCCTCAAAGATAATGAAGCAGCTATAGATGCTTATAAAAGCGCGATCGCACTTGATGAGAAAAATGCCCAAGCTTACGAACTACTAGGCGCTACCTACTTAGAGCAAGAAAATCATCGGCAAGCCCTTCAAACTCTCCAACAAGCAGTTCAACTTAACCCGAATAGTAGCAGTATAAACTTCAAACTCGGAAGTGCTTGGTTTCGCCAAGGTAACATCAACGCCGCCATTGCCGTTTTTAGACGCGCGGCGCAGTTAGAACCTAAAAACCCCAAGATTTTCTTGGAACTTGGTAAAGCGATGCAAGCTAGAAAAAATCTTAATGGTGCAATAGATGCTTTTAAACAAGCAACTACCTTACAGCCCAACTCAGTTGATGCCCAAACAGCCTTAGCAGAAACTCTCATCCTTAAGGGGGATTACAAACAGGCAATTGTTAGCTATAAAAGTTTGATTGAAATCACTCCCCTAAACCCACAAGCCTACTACAAACTAGCAGCCGCCTTAAGAAAGGATAATCGCAAACCTGA
>JBARVL010000599.1:0-2185 GCA_049646245.1 Crinalium sp.
AAATCACTAAAACACAAAGCCTAACAATCAATGGGAAATCCGCATATAGATTGTGGGTTAATAATTCTGGATTTGCTTTTCCTAATAGTATCGTCACTTTGGTGCGTTACAAAAACAATAAAACGGCTGTAATTGTAAGTTTTTACACTAAAAGTAATTCCTCAGCATTAGGTGTAATTCAACCTTTACAACAGTCTTTTCGTTTGTTGAAATAATATTTTAGGTAGTGCGGGCATCTTGCCCGCTTGTTGTTTTGCGTAAGTCCTAAGAATATTCCTGCACAAACTCCAGTTATTATCACATTTATTACGGAGAGTAACTTAGAAAATTTAGAGAATCCCCCATACCTGAATCAATTAGACAATCTCACCAATGGCAATGTATTTATCTCAGATACAGTTATTTTACAGACTGAAGGGGTTTAATTATTTCTTTTCTATTTTATGCAACTTGGAAGCGCAACAGCTTATAATTATCTAAATTCCGATCAGAACATAGATATGAAAATAAAATTTTTCATTTTTTTAGGACTTGCCACTATCACCTTGTCCGCACCCCTAGTAGATAAGGCAGTGGCTCAATCTGAAGTAGTTACTATTGATAGTAACTACACCTTAACTCAGAATCCGCAAAATGTTAATGAACAAGAAGCAAGTGAAGATAATTTTTTGTTGAAGGCTGTTACATCCTTAATTGTTCCTCTTCTATTGTTAAGTGGATTGTTTTTATTACTGAATAAAACATCTCAAGGACAAAATGACCTTGTGAAAAAATCCATAGAAGTTGCTGAGGCTAATACTGAAGCCATCAAAGAGAATAATCGGCTTTTAATAGAAGCAATTAAATTACAAGAACAAAACAATACCTTATTAAGTCAATTAGTGTCAAAATAAGCTAAACAGCCATAATGGGACTGCTTTAGTAATTACCAGCGCCCTAGAACACGCTAAGTTTTACTGTTAAAGGATCTGGGTGCTATCGCCTTTATATACAGGTTGAGTTACGCTAAAGTAATAAGCCGCATAGAATAATTTAATATGGAAGTTACTAAACTCTCTCAGCAGGGACAGATTCCAATACCTGAATCAATTAGGCAGTCCCACCAATGGCAAATTAATCAAGAATTTATTATTCTTGAGGTTGGTGATGGTATTTTGCTAAAGCCTAAAAAGACTTTTCCAGAAACGACTTTAGATCAAGTAGCAGGTTGCTTAAAATATCAAGGTAAGCCTAAAACTATTCAAGAGATGAATGATGCAATTCGTCAAGGAGTAGAGGAGTTATGACATGATCGCAGTTGACACTAATATAGTTGTAAGATTGTTAACTCAAGATGATGAATTACAGTTTAAAAAAAGTCGGGATATTTTTAAAAATAACGATGTATTTATCTCAGATACAGTTATTTTAGAGACTGAATGGGTCTTGCGTTTTGCTTACAAGTTTAAATCAACAGAAATTTGTGTAGCTTTTAGAAATCTGTGTGGATTATCCAATGTTTATTTCAATGATATAAATTTAATAGTACAAGCAATAGAATGGCATGATAATGGGTTGGATTTTGCAGATGCGCTACATTTAGCCATTAGTCAGCATTGTTCAGAATTCTATACTTTTGATGAGGCGTTTGTTAAAAAGGCTCAAGGTTTAAGCAAATCTATTGTGAAAAAACCTGATGTTTAAGTCAGGAGGTATCTAAGAGCGTATGCTCGCTTTTTAATCTTTGTCCTGTTAGCATATCTGTATTTCTAAATATGGTAGCCAGTTACTCTACAGATGTCCCCACTAAACAAGTACCTGTAAGATTAACACCATTTAAATTAGCACCTTCTAACTCCGCACAAAGTAAATTTGCACTCATTAAATTCGCACCCGCTAAATTTGCACCCCGTAAATCTGCTTCTTCCAAATTAGCTTGACTTAAACTCGCACCTTGTAAATCTGCTTGACTTAAATCTGCACCTTGTAAATTCGCACCATTTAAATTAGCACCGCGCAAATCTGCACCACGTAAATCAACGCCTTGCAAATTCACACTCATCAAATTAGCACCACTTAAAAAAGCACCTGCTAAATTTGCTTGGCTTAATTTCGCACTCATTAAATTTGCACCGCGTAGGTTACTTCCCCGCAAGTCTGCACCTGTTAAATCTGCTTGCATTAAATTTGCACCCAACAAATTTGC
>JBARVL010000600.1:0-17298 GCA_049646245.1 Crinalium sp.
AGACGGCAAATACAACTATATATATACGGTTCACCCCAATTACTCAACCCTGATATTTACCTACATTAGTTTCAGTGACGTTAATAAATAAATTTGAGGTAAATGAGCAAGCTGAGACCACTTTTAAATCTAACCGTCCCAACTCAGGTTCGGAAAACCACCCTTCAAGAGAAAGCCTAACGGCACTCAGTATATAGATTGGTACATAAACAGTATTAAAACTAGACTGGCTGCTCTTGAACACCCTAGTTGGTTCAATTAGCAATCCTGTCGCCCCTTTCACCCCCACAATTTTGTAGTTATAGCAACAAACGAAGACTCATTATGGCAAAAGTAGTTGGCATTGACTTAGGTACAACTAACTCCTGCGTAGCAGTAATGGAAGGTGGTAAACCCACTGTTATTGCCAACGCGGAAGGTTTCCGCACTACACCTTCTGTAGTAGCATTTGCAAAGAATGGCGATCGCTTGGTTGGTCAAATCGCCAAGCGCCAAGGGGTAATGAACCCCGAAAATACTTTTTATTCTGTTAAGCGTTTCATTGGGCGTAAGTTTGATGAAATCACCCATGAAGCTACCGAAGTATCTTACAAAGTACTTCGCGACAACAACGCCAACGTTAAATTAGACTGTCCCGCCCAAAGTAAGCAGTTTGCTCCAGAAGAAATTTCTGCTCAAGTTCTGCGTAAGCTGGTAGACGATGCTAGTAAGTATCTCGGCGAAACCGTCACCCAAGCAGTAATTACTGTTCCTGCTTACTTCAACGACTCCCAACGCCAAGCAACCAAAGATGCTGGCAAAATTGCTGGGATTGAAGTAATGCGGATCATCAACGAGCCTACCGCCGCATCTCTAGCTTACGGTTTAGACAAGAAAAGCAACGAAACCATCATTGTATTTGACCTTGGTGGTGGTACTTTCGACGTTTCCATCCTAGAAGTTGGTGAAGGTGTCTTTGAAGTATTAGCAACTTCTGGTGACACGCACTTGGGTGGTGACGACTTTGACAAGAAAATTGTTGACTTTCTAGCTGATGAATTCAAGCGCCAAGAAGGTATTGACCTGCGTAAAGACCGTCAAGCTTTACAACGTTTGACAGAAGCAGCAGAAAAAGCCAAGATTGAGCTTTCTAGCGTTACCCAAGCAGAAATCAACCTACCCTTCATCACAGCTACTCAAGATGGTCCTAAGCACTTAGATCTCACCTTGACACGGGCTAAATTTGAAGAACTTTGCTCTGACTTGATTGATCGTTGCCGCATCCCAGTAGAAAATTCGATCCGCGATGCGAAAATTGATAAGAGTGCGATCGATGAAATAGTTCTAGTAGGTGGTTCCACTCGGATTCCTGCTGTACAAGAATTAGTTAAGCGCATTCTCGGCAAAGACCCCAACCAAACCGTTAACCCAGATGAAGTAGTAGCGATCGGTGCTGCTATCCAAGCTGGTGTATTAGCTGGTGAAGTTAAAGATATCTTGCTACTCGACGTTACCCCACTGTCTTTGGGTGTAGAAACCCTGGGCGGTGTAATGACCAAGATTATTCCCCGCAACACCACCATCCCTACCAAAAAGTCAGAAGTATTCTCGACTGCGGTTGATGGTCAAACCAATGTAGAAATTCACGTTCTACAAGGTGAACGGGAAATGTCTAATGACAACAAGAGTCTGGGTACTTTCCGCTTAGATGGTATTCCTCCTGCACCTCGTGGCGTACCTCAAATTGAAGTAACCTTCGATATCGACGCGAACGGTATTCTTCAAGTTATGGCGAAGGATAAGGGTACTGGTAAGGAACAATCCATCAGTATTACTGGTGCTTCTACTCTCCCCAACGACGAAGTTGATCGGATGGTGAAGGAAGCTGAGAAGAATTCTTCGGCTGACCGCGAACGTCGTGAGAAGATTGACCGTAAGAACCAAGCTGACTCCCTTGTATACCAAGCTGAGAAGCAAATCATTGAATTGGGCGATAAAGTCCCTGCTGGTGACAAGTCTAAGGCAGAAGGCTTAATCAGCGACCTCAAAGATGCTGTTGCTAAGGAAGATGACGATCGCATCAAGACCGTGATGCCTGAGTTGCAACAAACTCTCTACACTATCGGTAGCAGTATCTATCAACAAGCTGGAGGCGCGTCTGCTGAACCTACAGATAGCTCTAATGGATCTACTCCTGGTGGTCAAACCTCCGGCGGTGGTGATGATGTAATTGATGCCGAGTTTTCTGAAACTAAGTAAGCTCGCTAATAGATAGTTAAAAAAAGGGTGGCAGTTGCCACCCTTTTTTTATTTTTGTTTCAATTTTTGTTTCAATCTCTAATAGGAATAAGAATTAATTTTCACGGTGGAAACTTATAAATATTACTTCTTTAATCCCAGAATGTAGAGACGTTGCAGGCAACGTCTCTACTGATTTTCTGTGGGGAAAGCGCCAGGTTTTACGGGGATGGTCTGAATTTGTCCATTACGGTTGACTTCCAGTTGCAACACTCCATTGATAGCACTACCTTCTACTTTTTGCTGGACATCAGCAGCAGATTCAACTGCTTTGCCGTCAATTTTTTGAATCACATCTCCAGCACGAAGACCAGCTTTAGCTGCGGGTGAGTTACTCACAACTTTTGCAATTAGCACACCTTTATTTGAGGTTATTTCAAAAGGTAAGCCTTGAGTTTTATTAATTTCTGCTTTCAATTCTGAAGTTAGGCTCAACATTTGGATGCCTAAATAGGGATGCTCAACCTTGCCTGTACTAAACAATTGATTAGCGATGCGTTCTGCTGTTTCAATCGGGATGGCAAAACCTAGACCTTGTGCGCCAGCACGGATGGCTGTGTTGATGCCAATCACTTCACCTTTGGCGTTCAATAATGGACCGCCTGAGTTACCAGGGTTAATTGCTGCATCAGTTTGAATAAAGCTAACTCGTTTATCAGGTACACCTACTTGGGAACTAGAACGACCTGTTGCGCTGACAATTCCCAATGTTACGGTGTTATCTAAGCCTAAAGGATTACCAATAGCGATCGCCCAATCTCCAGGCGTTAAGTTTTCAGAACTTCCTAGCTTGACACTAGGCAAGTTGGTAGCATCAATTTTGATAACAGCCACGTCTGTAACTTGATCAGCGCCCAATACTTTACCAGTTAAAGTCCGACCATCTTTGAGCGTCACTTTTACCGTATCAGATCCAGCTACCACGTGAGCATTAGTCATCAAACGTCCATCCGCACTGAGAATAAATCCAGAACCAGTACCCCGCTCTACCCGTTCTTCCGGGGTTGGTACTTGATTACCAAAAAAGCGACGGAATAATGGATCTGAAAATTCTTCTGGCACTTGCTGGGCAACACTACGAGCAGCATCAATGCGTACTACGGCAGGTCCCACTTGTTCGGCAGCTTGGGCAACAAAATTGAGGTTATCTTTAGCCGCACTGGTTTTGGTTGGGGCGAAAGGTTGCTGTAGGGCAACTTGAATAGCCTGAGATTGATTATTAGTGTCGGTGTCCTGTGCCTTTATATAGCGACTGCCCAATAATCCAGCACCACCGCCGATAACTAGCAAAGAGACGTAAGTAGTTAGCTGCTTGACAAATGAACTCATAAATTGCGCCTAAAGACAGCAAGACAGGGGATAAGTAGGTCGATCAAATTAAAGATAACTTCTTCATTTAAAAATACTTGCGGACGCGCTTCCCGTGTTTCTTTGTGGTTGATTACCCTTCCACCAATTATATATTAGCATTCATCCTTCTTAGAAGGACAAGGTTTTTAACCCAATATAAGCTAACGCGCATCTAAATTGTACATTTTCTAACTCTTGAGAAAAGTTATCAAACACAATACCCATCTCTCCTCCCTCCTCTCTCCTCCCTCTCTCAAATATAAAATGCGCGAAACACAACAGCTTATCTCGGCTGTGGTTACTCAGGAGATCGCTAAACTGCCGGAATAATTTTGCTGCTGGAGCGGAATCTCAATTACCAACTCTGCTCCTTGACCTGGTTGGGAAATACACCTGATCTGACCGCCATGTTTTTCTGTTACAATCTGGTAGCTAATGGAAAGCCCTAGCCCTTTACCTTCCCCAACAGGTTTAGTTGTGAAAAAAGGGTCAAACAAACGCTTACAGATTTCTTCATTCATCCCTGTACCATTATCAGCAATTCGGATAGCTATCCAATTGTTTGCTAAGATTTCTGTGCTAATCCGAATCCAAGGAAAGTCAGAAGCAGATTCCATCTGTGTTTCTGAGCATCCACTATGACTCGGCTGTAAAGAGGTTGTTAGTAATTGGCGTACTACTGTTGATTTGTGCTGAATTTCGATCGCATCAATTGCATTGCTCAAAATATTCAGAAATACTTGATTGAGTTGCCCTGCATGACATTCCACAGATGGTAGTGTGCCATAATCTTTAATTACCTGAATTTCTGCACGTCCTGGTTTAGCTTTAAGCTGATTTTGCAAAATTGATAAGGTACTTTCGATCCCATCATGAATATCGACATATTTCATCTCAGCTTCATCAAGGCGTACAAAGTTCCGCAATGACAAAACTAAATCTCTAATTCTGTCTGCACCAATTTTCATTGAACATAGCAGTTTTGGCAAATCTCTGGTGACAAAATCTAGATCAATTTCTTCGGCTACTTCCTGAATCTTTAGTGCTGGCTCAGGGTAATAAGTTTGATACAGTTGCACCAAGTAAACTAGATCCTGAATATATTTGTCTGCATAAGCAATGTTGCCATAGATAAAATTAATTGGGTTGTTAATTTCGTGAGCAATACCTGCTACCAACTGCCCCAAGCTCGACATTTTTTCGGTGTGAATTAGTTGAGTTTGAGTTTGTTGTAACTCTTGCAAAGTTTGTTCTAGGCGGCTCGCTTGTTCTCTCAATTGTGATTCTGATTCTCGCAATGCTGTTTCTGCCGCCACACGCTCTAAAATATCTTTTTTTAAGAGTGCATTTGCTTTGGCTAGTTCCGCCGTGCGTTCTTCTACTTGTTGTTTTAAATCATTATGAGCTTCTAATAAAGCTAACTCTGCTTTTTTTCGTTCAATAATTTCTTCACGCAATAACTTATTACTATTTTTTAATTCGCTTGTCCGTTCATCTACTAACTGCTGCAAAACCTCAATTACACCGTACATATCGGCTGGGTTTAGCACTTGTAATAAGCTAGTTTGGGAAACAACTCCCACTAATTCCCCACTATCACCAACAACTACTAATCGTCTGACGTGGCGTTGCTGCATTTCTTGATGAACAACCCACAAAGGATCTGTTGGACGTAAGCAAAACAAGGGTGAACTCATTACGTCTTGAGCTTGCAAACGCGACAAATCCAACTCTAACGCTTGAAATTGTACAATATCTCCTTCTGTAACTATTCCTACTGGCTTTAATTTTTTTTGATTAACAGGTTCCGATTTAGAAATGTTTTCCAACTTTCCTAAATTTTTATCTTGGGAAATGTCTAAATCTTCAGTAATTACTATACAGCTAACTTGCTGTTCTGCCATAATTTGGGCTAAATTAGTTACAGAAGTAGTCAATGGTGCATGGACTACCTGAGTAGCCATCACATTACTAACAAGTCTCAATCTTGTTAGTAAGTTAACAGGTTGTAGTACTTGGCGAATACTTTCATGGGTCACAATTCCCACTATCTCACCATCATCAGCAATAATTGGTAGGTGACGGATGCGATGCTGACGAAACAAAGAAATAACTGTAAAGATATCGTGGTCGGTTGATTGATTAAGGCTAATTAACTGTTTTGGTAAAACATCTGCAATGGTAAGATTTGTTAAAGAAGTGCCAGCAGCAGTTAACCTAACAATATCTCGATTGGTAAATATTCCCAGCAACTGTTTTTCTTGTACTACTAAAACACACCCAGCAGCATCACTAGCAACTTCATCTAGTCCTACTTGGTGAATTAGTGGGTCAAAATTGCTATTTTCTACCTCTGTGTCTATTCTAGAATTTGAATTAGGCAGCACACATCTACTTTTTGCCCGACTCATTAGTGCTAAGACATCAGCTAAGGGAATGTCTGGAGCAACAACCAAGGGATGACGGTTAATTGCAGGCTCTATCGCTAATGAGTTAAGGGGCAGACCAGTCTGCTGCATGAGAATTTATGCTAATTGCCACTTGGCTTAGATGTATGCAATTTTACGCTATAATTCATCTTTTTTAGTGGTTCTTCTTAATTTGGATTAACAAATGTTTGCATTTAGCTAAAAAAAATTTACAGCGTTTTTCAGGTAAGTAAGGTACACCCAACTTTTATTTTCTGTTCCCTATTCCCTATTCCCTATTCCAACTTGTTTAAAATTAAACTATATTTCAACAAAAATTGATGCCATTAGTTTCTTCAACCACATCCCCGTTGATCGTTGCTGGCTTTCATGCACTGTCTGACCCTCTGCGGATTCAGGTATTAGAATTGTTGCGCTCTCAAGAGTTATGCGTTTGCGAACTCTGCGAACATCTGGGAACTACCCAGTCTAAACTGTCTTTTCATCTGAAAGCACTGAAAGAAGCGGAGTTAGTTCGCGCTCGTCAACAGGGGCGGTGGATTTACTATAGCCTTAATCTGTCCCAGTTTGTTGTTCTAGAGCAGTACCTATCGGAGTACCGCCGATTCAGTCCCATTTTGCCTACGCGGGTTTGCCAAGACGAGGTTTAATCCTCAATATTTTCAAGTAAATCTATGTCGTCCAGTTCTTTTTCGGCTTGACATATCAATTTTTCTTGAAATAATAGAGAAAACAAACTGTCTTCCTGTTAAGCTTCAAGTTGCAGACGGGGAGAAATTAGCTAGTCCCAGTTTTATGTAACAAAAGGATTCAGATTGATGAAGCGTGTAATGTTTGTCTGTAAAAAGAATTCTGCTCGTTCTCAAATGGCAGAAGGATTTGCCAAGCATTTAGGTGTTGGAACGATTGAGGTGACGAGTTCGGGGTTAGAAGCAAGTAGTGTGAGACCAGAAGCGATCGCCACTATGAAAGATATTGGTGTTGATATTAGCCGTCAAACCTCGAAAGCTTTGAGTGAGTTTAAGCCAGAAGATTTTGATATTGTAATTTCTCTGTGTGGGTGTGGCGTGAATTTGCCCCCAGAGTGGGTCGAGCGATCAGTTTTTGAAGACTGGCAACTAGATGATCCGGCGGAACAACCGGAAATTTTTCCGAGAGTGCGTGATGAGGTTAGAACACGGGTAACTCAACTAATTGAGTCTTTGCTCTAGAATACCCCTTGACATTCCATTCGAGTGGAGAGTTTAGACTAAGCTCATACCTCTAAAGGAGAAGTTTGAGATGGCAAAACGTCAAGTCGAAGTCTTTACTGCTGGGTGTCCTCTGTGTGATGAAACCGTAAAGTTAGTTACAGAGTTAGCCTGTCCGAACTGCGAAGTACAGATTTATGATCTGCGTGAGGGGGATGGTACGAACTCTTGGCGCGAGAAAGCGGCTCAGTATGGTATCCATCGCGTCCCTGCTGTGGTCGTGGATGGCAAACTCGCTGAGTGCTGCTCAAACCAACAGCCCGTGTCCCGTGAATTACTGATGGCTGCTGGTATTGGGCAAGGATAAAAGACATTCGGGGAGGGGAGTTACCTCTCCCCATCTGAATTAAGGAGCTAATTTCCATGACCAGTTTTGACCATTCACCCAGAATTTTGTTTTTATACGGTTCGTTGCGAGAGCGTTCCTACAGTCGTCTATTAGCAGAGGAAGCAGCCCGTATTATTCAAGAGTTTGGGGCAGAGGTCAAATTCTTTGATCCGCGTGAACTTCCTATCTATGGGAGTGTTCCCGATACTCACCCCAAAGTGCAGGAGTTACGGGAGTTGAGCCAGTGGTCTGAGGGGCAAGTTTGGTCTAGCCCAGAGATGCACGGGCAAATTACTGGCATTATGAAAAATCAGATCGATTGGATTCCGTTGAGTATTGGGGCAGTTAGACCAACTCAAGGTAGAACTTTGGCAGTGATGCAAGTGAGTGGTGGTTCTCAATCTTTTAATGCAGTCAATACATTGCGACTTTTAGGGCGTTGGATGAGGATGTTTACCATACCCAATCAGTCTTCTGTTGCGAAAGCTTACCAGGAGTTTAATGAGGATGGCACGATGAAGGATTCACCTTATCGCGATCGCGTGATTGATGTGATGGAAGAACTTTACAAGTTTACCCTGCTGTTGCGTGACCAAGTTGATTACTTAACAGACCGCTACAGTGAACGTAAGGAAAAAGCTGCCAAGGAGACTATAAAAGTAGCTGATAGTGCGCTTGAACTTAACGCGGCTAGAAGCAAATAAGCTTAAGGGCGAAAACTGTAGTTAGGGAACTTGTGGTTAAAACACAAGTTTTTCTAGTCTCTAGTAGGAATTTTATGGTGTGATGCAGGAAACTTTTATGAGGTTATAGCGATCGCAGCACTTATCACCCTTATGGCACACTTATAGTATATGGGTAAGAAGTTCTCTCAAGATCTTAAAATGTTGCTAGAAAGTTTAGCTAATCATCCCCTGACATTGGGAGATATTTTAGCAAGAACTTCGGAGCGGGGTTTTAGCTTAGTTATTGGTTTGTTAGTTTTACCTTTTTTACTGCCGATGCCACCTGGTGCAACTGGTATATTTGGAGCAGCTAGCTTTTTACTAGCTATGCAAATGGCTATGGGCAGAAGAACTCCTTGGCTACCTAAAAGATTCGCTCGGTTTAAGTTTCCTCGTTGGTTTGCTTTGCAAATGTTGAAGAATGTGCAACGAGCAACTGGGTTACTAGAAAAGTTTTCACGGCGAAGGTTATTGCATATTGCGGATAATCATCAATTTTGGCGGTTGAATGGTTTCTGTATTGCATGGCTAACAATTTTGCTGATTTTACCTATTCCTTTGACTAATCCTATTCCTACTATCGGGATTTTATTGTTTGTCGTTGCAACTTTAGAGTCTGATGGATTGTTAATGTGTGTTAGTTATGGAGTAACTGTTGTTATTACTTTGTTATTTGCAGTAGTTGGTTATTTGATTTGGCAAGCTCCTGGTTTTTTGGAGAATTTATTGAGATAGTTAGGTAATTGGATTTTGTAGAAATTATATTAAATTTGGGGGCAGGGGAATTAGATTTTTTTTAACGCATTAGCCGTTAGCGAAGCTGCGCGTTAGCGCTAGGCTTCCCGTAGGGTAGGTCGCAAAGGTAAGCGCAAAGGATCGCAAAGTTAGAAGATGGATAATTTTGTGTTATAGTTCGCCGATTAGAATAAAGGCTGCCCAGTCTCTAGGATCGGGATATTTCTGCATTGTACTAATCATACTTTGGCGTAGTGCAGTAGCTTTGTCTTGGTGCTGTTGCAATTGTTGATGAAACTGAATCATTAATGCTGCTGTGGGTGTATCTGGAACATTCCATAAGGAGACAATTACACTTTTAGCACCAGCAGAAATTAGCGATCGCGATAATCCAATTATCCCATCTCCACTAATTCTACCTTGACCTGTGTGACACGCACTCAGCACTATTAAGGACGCTTTTAAGGGAATAGTTGCTATTTCACTACTTGTTAATAACCCGCGATCTGTTCCTGTAGGTGTTAAAGCGATCGCACCAGGTACACCAGTACCTAATATATCATCTATTATACCGTGAGTTGCTAAGTGAATCACTCCTACTTTGGGCATAAGTTGTAAAACTGTTGCTTTGGTTGCTTGTTTACCTATTAATGGTTGAGTTTTTAAGAGTTGCGCGATCGCACGCGCTTCTGTTGCTGCTGCTGGAATTTTTTCTAAGATAATCGGGTTGTCTGTAGGTAATATCTGGATTGATGGTAAATCGGTAATCCCTACAACTAAAGCATTTTTATTTATTACTTTCGGCTGTTGTTGGACTAATTGTAATACTTGAATTGCGGGAGATATGGAAATTGTGTGTTTCTCTATTAAATATTTACCATTGACATCTTTTAAAGCTGCAAACGGTACTAGCAATAATTCTTGATGAGGAATAAATACTACTTTCGCCTTTGGATCTGTAGGTAAATACTTAGCTATCGGTTCAATTAAAATTTGATAGAGTTTTTGTAACCGCTTAGGTAAAATCTTTTTACTTTCTACTGTCGGAAAGTTGATGTTACTTCGGCTATTTACTCCTAAAGCTGCACGAGTACTTTCTATCAAGTTAGTTAATTTAGTTTCTGATGTCTCGGCTTCTACTCCTGTACTTAAAAATGGTATAATATAATCTTGTTTTTCTACAAGTTTACTTACATTTACCTGGGTAGTAAATAATTCCCCAGTTGGCTTAACTACCCAAATTAATAATTCAGCTTGCTTACCACTATTATCTACAGTGATTGAATATTCAACTAAAGTAGCTTGATTGTGTTGGGCAATTTGTTTAATTTCTGCTATTGTTGGTGGCGGAATTTTGGTGAAACTTTCTGTTTGATGTTTAGCTAATAATTCTACTAATGCTCTCGCTCTACCTCTTTCAGATATTTCTAAAGCTTCGGCAAATTTTTCTTGTTCAAATAAAGCTTTTTGTAAGGCTCCATAAGTAGAAGCTCCTTGTCTATCAAAAATTGAGATTTTATTAGCATTACTTAAGCCAGGGCGTAAAGCTTCTAAAGCATTTATTGCAGAATTAAGTGTTGTTATCCCTGCTGCTACATAACCTGTTTCTATTTGAGCTATACCAATATTATTTAAGGTGACAGCTATTCCCGCTAGATCGTTTATTTCTTGTCTGATTTTGAAAGCTTCTAGATAATATTTTCCAGCTTGTTCATAATTAGCTTGAATTTGATAAATTTTACCTAAGCTATTATAATTAGTAGCAATTAAGTCTTGGGAGTTAAGTTTTTTACTAAGTTCTAATGATTCCTGCAAGTTTGTTAAAGCTGCGGGATATTGCTCTAATTTGAGATAAACAGAGCCGATATTAAACAAGGTTTGGGCAATACCAGTTAGATCGTTTTCACTTCTAGCAATAGCTAAGGATTCTTCTAACATTTTCAGCCCTTGCTGATATTGATGTAAATCTATATAAACAGTACTGAGGTTAGCTGATACTATTCCTGTATGTAAGCGATCGCCTATTTGTTTAAAAATTAAGATAGACTGTTGAAAATATGCGATCGCTTGCTCATATTGACCGAAACTGCGATGAATTGAACCTAAATTATTTAGTATAAATGCTTGAGATTCAAGCTCTTTTAATTCTGTAACAATTGATAATGCTTGCTGATAATAATCTAACGCTTCAGCAAATGCGCCACTAGATTCATAAGTTGCACCCAGATTATTTAAGCTTTGCGCTATGGCGGAGCGATCGCCTAATTTTTTTCTAATAGTTAACGTTTCTTGATATAACTTAATTGCTTGCTGATAATCTCCTTGATTTCTATACAAATAACCAATATCATTAAGAATAACAGCTTTTAAACTTTCTTCCTTAGTATTGATAACTAGATCTAAAGCTGACTGAAGTTTTTGGAGTGCTGCGGGAAATTGCGATTGGTTTATTAATTCCTCAGCTTCTTGATATAATATGCTTGCCGGAGAATCGGAGATGTTTGGCGGTAATTGTGCTAAGACTTGAGATTTAGAAACGCCAAATTTTAACCACCCTGTCGCTTGATGAATTGCAGCTAAAGCCGGACTAAAAATTGTGGCGATCGCAAATTGTAAAATATTTCTTCGGCGCATAAATAAGAGGTAATGTAAGTTAAATGTGAAATTGCTTAAATGTAAATATCCTTTTTTAAGTTAAATATTATGGTGCAACTGCAAGAAAGGTTACAGCAACTAATTACAGAAACTTGCCAACATCCTCCTCAAAGCGTTAAACGTCAACGCGGGTTAACTCAAATTATCCGGTTAATTATTAATTCTGGCAAGATTTGGGAAGATTATACTGCTGATTATGCAGACGCATGGCAGCAAACATGGGAGTATTTTTGCCGGAATTTATGTGAAGCGACAACTGCCAAGCATGAGTATGATAGCACACGAAGTAGCGTGACAACTTGGTTAAATAATTATTTAAGATGGCGGCTACAAGATATAAGGATTGAAACCAATAAAGAAAACATCCACATAGTTAGTAATATTACCTCAATAGACAATGAGTTACAAGATATCTTTGATACTATAGCTGCAACTCCCGATCTTCCCCCGATTTTACAAGCTACTCAAGAATGGGTTAAAACAGATCCTACTGGGGAATTAAGTAAAACCCATATTCGCGGACATAAAGATGTAACTTGTCAAGTATTAATTTTGCGTCGTTTACCACCGGAAACTGGCTGGAAGGAACTTTCGACAGAGTTTAATATAAAACCTTCTACGTTAAGTACATTTTACGAGCGAAAATGTAGACTGCTTTTGCGTAAATTTGCTGAAGAGGAGGGATATATAAGTAGGGACTAGGGTGTGATTTTAAACTGTCAAATTTAGATCCCCCTAAATCCCCCTTAACAAGGGGGACTTTGATGAACTTCTCCCCTCTTTTTAAGGGAGACTTTGATGAACTTCTCCCCTCTTTTTAAGGGAGACTTTGATGAACTTCTCCCCCCTTAATAAGGGGGACTTTGATGAACTTCTCCCCTCTTTTTAAGGGAGACTTTGATGAACTTCTCCCCTCTTTTTAAGGGAGGCTTTGATTAAATTCTCCCCCCTTTTCAAGGGGGCTTTGATTAAATTCTCCCCCCTTTTCAAGGGGGGCTGGGGGGGATCGAAGAGTTTAAAAACACGCCCTACTAATTAGAAAACCAATCACCAATCACCAAATTACTATGATTTATAATTCTCAAGATACTATAAATAAATCTTTGCCGATGCTAATTAGCTCCCATGCTATTAGTACAGCTAAGGAATTTGCCCGTCAACAACCAAACCGCCAAAAAGCTGAAGAAGTGTTTTTAAATACCATAGCGGTTTTAGTTGTGAAGGATTATTTAAAATGGCTAAATATTCCGACGCGCTTAGAATTTAGTGATAGTTGGAACCCAATTACCCGTTTATCAGGGAATGTTGCTGATTTAGTTTTGACAGGATTGGGACGTTTGGAATGTCGTTTTGTGCGACAAAATCAAGATAGTTGTTTTATTCCTTTAGAAAGTCATTTAGATAGAGTTGGTTATATAATTGTGCAAATTGCGGATAATTTACAGTCTGCTAAGATTTTAGGATTTACGGCAAAGGTAAGTCAAGAATATTTGCCGATAATTCAACTTCAACCGCTAGAAGATTTATTTAATCATCTCCATCAATTACAAACTTTAACTAATCTTAGTCAATGGTTTCAAGGAATATTGAGTAACGGTTGGCAGTCAGTTGAGTCAATTTGGGGTAATGATCCTCAAATGGCATATAGTTTTAGAAGTTTCTCGCCTTTAGATAAGGCTGATATCAATAGCGCCAAATTAATTGATTTAGGCATAAAGTTAGGCAATCAAAATGTAGTACTACTGGTAGCACTAACACAAACACCAGAACAAAAAGTAAATGTTCGGATTCAATTACATCCCCCTATGGGTGAAACGTATTTACCTGCTAATATCAGATTAATGCTAATTTCTGAGTCTGGAGATATTTTAGAAGAAGTGCGATCGCGCATTGCTGACAACTTTATTCAATTACCTTTAATTACTGGTAATCAGGGCGAACAATTTCAAATCCAAATTGCTTTAAATGATGCTATCATCACAGAGAGTTTCCTAATTTAATTATGAGTTTTGACTAAGATACTACTTAATTTAGGCTCTGGTAATTTAACAGCAGGTTTCCCACTGGTGACAGCTATGTTGTGGGAAGCAGATAATTTATTACCAATCCAATTTACTGGTAGTTTACCACCCGCCCCAGAAATTTATAGTATCTATCGTAACTGGAGATTAATTTATCAAGCTATTTATCAAAATTTAGGATTACGCCCCCGCATTGAAGTTGCTAGAGAAGATATCACGCAAGTATCTATCCTAGAATTTAATGATATTTGTAGTCAGTATAGTACGGCTATTAATAATTGGCTCAATTCTGCACAATTTCGTAAGATAGAACTTAAATTACGGACTCGGATTGCTCCCGTAGCAGCAATTACAATTATCATTCAAACGGATGATTTATTAGTCCGCCGACTTGCTTGGAATTTATGGCATTTTCTTGATGATTATCCCTTTGCTGAAGTAGCGATAAGCGCGGTTGAATATCAGCGCCCGTTAATGGTTAGTCATCAAAGAGATAAAATTAGAATTTTAGCGGTTTTAGGTAATAGTACCGGAATTGATATCACCAAAGATAGAAGTTTAATTACAGCTTTACCTCATGCAGAGGCGGTTTTTTTAGTAGAACCAAGCCGCGAACAATTAGATACACAATTATGGGATGATCGAGGATGGAATATTCTGTTTTTTGCTGGGCATAGTTTTAGTATTGATCAAGGTGAAACAGGAAAGATTGCGATTAATCCTGAGCAGAGTTTAACAATTTTCCAGTTAAAACACGCTCTCAATCAAGCTATTAGTAGAGGGTTACAAATTGCAATTTTTAACTCTTGTGATGGTTTAGGATTGGCGACTAATTTAGCTGATTTAAATATTCCGCAAATAATTTTCATGCGGGAACCAGTTCCCGATTTAGTAGCGCAAGCATTTTTAAAGCATTTTCTCTCGGCTTTTTCTAGTGGTAAATCAATTTATTTAGCCGTGAGAGAAGCAAGATCAAGATTGCAAGGTTTAGAAGATAAATTTCCTTGTGCTAGTTGGCTACCAGTAATATATCAAAATCCCGCACAACTATCATTAAATTGGTTAGAATTGCTTGACAATAATCAAGATTTATGTAATTCAAATTCTCCCTCTTTGCTCAAAGGAGGGATTGCCAAAGTAACAGGAAAATCAGTAAAATCTTTATGGTGGGTTAGTTGTGCGATCGCGTTATTAATCATCTTCATTCGCGCACTAGGATTTCTGCAACTCTGGGAACTTTCAGCTTACGATCAACTGTTACGTCTGCGCCCTTCCGAGTTACCAGATTCACGGATATTAATTGTTAAAGTTGTTGAAGAAGATATTCAAAAATACACTCATCCCATACCAGACAATATCCTAAATCAATTAATTGAAAAACTCAGCCAATATCAACCCCGCGTTATCGGTTTAAATATATATCGAGATTCACCTGTAGATCCAGGGAGAGAAAAATTCATACAACAACTACAACACAATCCACGTTTAATTGCTATCTGTAAAGCTAAAGATAATAACAATTTTCAAGTATCACCACCTCCTAATGTACCTGAAGAGCGTTTAGGGTTTGATGATATAGTACCAGATATTGATAATGTACTGCGTCGTCATCTATTATTTCTGCATACCAAAGAAAAATGCGTTGCTGATATAGCTTTTAGCGTACAATTAGCGGCTGAATATTTATTATTTGAAAACAAAGAATTAGAAAATTTACCCAATGCTTTAGTCAAGCTAGGAGAGGTGATATTTCCCCTTTTAGAACCTAATTCTGGTGGTTATCATCAACTAGATAGCAGAGGTTCTCAAATATTGCTAAATTACCGCGCTACAGAAAAAATTGCCGAAGAAGTAACTTTAACACAAGTGCTGAAGGGTGAATTTGAGCCGAAGTTAGTTAACAAAAAAATTGTGATTATCGGTGTTGATCCTACCAGTGATCGGCGAGAGCAAATTACTACTCCTTATAGTGTTGCTAAATTACCTTATAGAGATTATTCACCGTTAACAATTCACGCGCAGATGGTTAGCCAAATTTTATCTGCGGTTTTAGATAATCGTCCGCTATTATCAGTATGGTCTAAATGGGGTGAAGGATTTTGGATCGCGGTTTGGTCTTTTTTGGGATTTTTAATAGCTTGGTTGGTTCAAGGTAGAATTAAATTTATAGTAGCTTTGATGAGTGCGATCGCGCTCCTCGTTTATTTATGTTTGATATTATTAATACAAGGTATTTGGGTTCCACTGATTCCAGCAGCATTAGTATTAATACTTACCAGTACTGGGTTATTTGTAATTACGCAGAGATCCCCCTAAATCCCCCTTAATAAGGGGGACTTTGATGAAATTATCCCCCCCCTTTTTTAATTTCATTTTCCTTGAGGCTGACACCCTGAAGGGTGCAGCTACACTAACAAAGCCCGCCTGCGCGGGCTTGATTTTTAGATTCATTAGGGCGTGTTTTTAAACTTAGATCCCCCTAAATCCCCCTTAATAAGGGGGACTTTGATTAAATTCTCCCCCCCCTTAAAAAGGCAGGAAATACACAAGTTGAAATTATTTGCGTAATTTTTCTGAATATTGACGATAACTAAGTAGTAGGTTATATTTCAAGGCGCGTGATCAAACCTTCAATACTATTAATTCTGCTTGCTACTATTATTCCTGTAGCGATCGCATCTCCCCAACTAACATCAGCACAAACCTTACCCCCAGTACAAATTGCCGTTAAATTTGAACCACCTTCTAGGGGCGCACCAGGCGATCGCAAAGGTTCCTCTAGCCGTAGAATATGTCCCGCAGTCGCTAAACCCCTCACGGCTTTAATTCCGCAATCCAATTTAGGATTAACTTTATCTAAACATCCCACCTTTTGGTTTTATGTTCCCTATACCTCTGATTCTCAGGCTGAATTTATTTTGCTAGATGAAAACGAGGATGAAATTTACAAACAAGTTTTCTCGCTTAAAGGTACTCCTGGAATTATTAACTTGCAATTGCCTGAAACTATATCACTAGAAACAGGGAAGCAGTATAAATGGCAGTTTTCCTATAGATGTAATCCGACAAATAGTGCTGATGATATGTATGTAGAAGGTGCGGTTGAAGTTGCAGCAACAGAAAATTTAGTTAATCCATTGCTGGTAGGAAAAACACCTCAACAACAACTGGAAATTTACGCGGCTAATGGTTTATGGTTTGAGACAGTGACGATTTTAGCGCAACTGCGTCGAGATGATGTTAAGAATAGTGCGATCGCAACTGAATGGGTGGAATTATTACAGTCTGTAGATCTCGAAACCCTCGCAACCGAACCGATTTTAGATTGCTGTACGCCTAAAAAATAAGGCTGTCACCCGCATATAGTGCAGCTATACAAGCTGCATCCCGCCTGCCGAGGCTAGATTTTTAGTTAAAAAAGTAGGCTTAGGGCGTGTTTCAAATTATATTGGCTCCGTTTCGGTCGGTGAGATCCCCCTAAATCCCCCTTAAGAAGGGGGACTTTGACTAAATTCTCCCCCCTTTTTA
>JBARVL010000601.1:0-5058 GCA_049646245.1 Crinalium sp.
ATGCGTCCCCAGTGAGTGCGATCGCACACCGCCACACCCTGCCGCGCCGCTTGCAATGCTACACTATCATTACCAAAACTTACGGGTATCTTGACTCCCCCACTCAACTCCTCAAAACTTGCCTTAGATGCAGCTTGAAGATCGTGCAATTCTTGAATCATCTTTGCTTTAACCTACACTGCTGGTAAACTATCAAATACTTGCCCTACTATCTGACGAGCTTTTTCATCCAAACGCTGCCAGTCCACATCTTCACTTTCATAATCGATCAAGCTGGTATCAATCTCAACTTGTTTAGTTTCTAAATCAGAGTGTGAAGCACTGTAGTTACTAAAACATACTTGAAAGCACAGATCCCACAAATCAAACTTAAATTGCTGATCTTGGTGTTGTAAACATAGATGATAACCTGGATAAGGTATCTGCACTTCTTCGTAAGTAGCTTTCCAAGCAGATTCCTCTAACTTTTTGCGAATATGGTCAACAACTCGGAGGTAAGCTGGTTGCATCAAAAATTCCGCCTGTTGCCATGCCAGTGTATCTGCAAATTGTGGTTTCATAAAATTTGATTAAAAAAGAGCTTTGCCGTAGGCATCGCCTAACCCTTTAACAACCATAGCAGTTTCGCTATATTCAACCGCTCAATTAAGTAGATAAGATTAAATAAACATTAGTTTTCCAAATTGATAAATATACTACGACTTATGAGTGATGAATTATGACCAATAACCAATGAAAATGACCTTCAACTCAAGAAGGAGTAAAGGCAAAAATGAAACGTCTAATCGTTTGTTGTGATGGAACCTGGCAAAAATTAGCCGATCCTTACCCAACCAACGTCGTTAAAATAGCACAAGCGATTAAACCGATCGCTAGTGATGGCACACCTCAAATACTTTTCTATGACGAGGGCATTGGTACGGACGACAGTGCCACAGGTCGGTTTTTAGGCGGTGCTTTTGGCAAAGGAATTGACCAAAATATCCAAGATGCGTATCGCTTTCTCAGCCTCAACTATATGGATGGAGATGAAATTTACCTGTTTGGCTTCAGTCGCGGCGCTTATACCATCAGGAGTCTTGCTGGACTGATGTATAACTCCGGTTTGTTAAAACGCGAAAACATCCGTCAAGCGCCAGAAGCTTATCGGCTTTACTGTAACAGGGGAACTTCGCCGAGTACACAGGAGTCAAAAGATTTTCGCAAAGAAAATAGCCTTGGGAGTCGCGTTGACATAACCCTTTTAGGTTGCTGGGATACAGTCGGTTCTTTGGGAATTCCAGATATATCTTCGTTTTTACCATTTGCTGAACAACTCAATCAGAAATACAAATTCCACGACACTAAGCTGAATAAAAAGATTAAAAATGCTCTCCATGCGGTAGCGATAGATGAGCAGCACAAAGCCTTCAATGTCACGCCGATGCACAAACATGATGATGCCCCAGACCAAGTGGTGCGTCAAGTGTGGTTTCCAGGAGATCATGGCTGTGTCGGCGGTGGGTCTAAAGAGCATAGTAAATTAGCAGATGGTACTTTGGAGTGGATGATCGAATCTATTAGCTCTTTAGGACTTGGGCTGGAGTTCGATATCAGTAAAATTAATCCTCCTGTTGACTTTGACTATACCTACAATTTTCAGTCAAGCAGCATGATTGATAAGCTGACAAGATTGGCGGGAACCATAGTCCGAGAGATTGGCGATGAAGTAGATGAATTGCATGACAGTGTAAAATTGCGTTGGAAAGAGCTACCGGACTACCGACCAACAAACTTGAAAAATTTCCTAGACAAATTAGAAAAATAACCTTGATATCAGGATACCTAGAATGCATCTAAAACGCACCAGAGGTAGTGGGTTAAGCAATCAATCACATCTAGATAATTTCACCAGGAAAACAATTATGAATTCAAAAAGAGATACATCAAGAGACGGTTTAAGAAATAAAGTTGAAACTGCGTTATTAACTAAATTTAAGCCGCTTTGGGATTTAATTCAAAGCAACGATTCTCTTAAGAAAAAAGTTAACAAAACTCTGATTAATAATGCGATCAATAAAATTCCTGCTCGTCCCTATCCTTTTAGTACAATGTCTCCTTACACATCTTGGGAGTCATTAGGCGATCGCACTTATTCCTCACTGCATCTTCCACCGACTGACTGGAAACCTTTAAGCGATAAAAACTATATCGGCGTTAACTTAACCCCCCCTGAAAAGTTTGAGAAAAATCTGCCTCCTGTGGAAGATTTAGCCGTCTTATATAAAAAAACTGGAGAAACTAAATATTCCCCAAAATCTAGCTTACTTTTCCCCTATTTCGTTCAATGGTTTACCGATAGTTTTCTGCGTACAGACCGTCACAATCCTCTCAAAAATAGTTCAAATCACCAAATCGATCTATGTAACGTCTATGGATTAACCCCAGAAATTACTCATCTGTTGAGGTCTTATCAAGGAGGTAAACTAAAAAGCCAAATTCTCAATGGAGAAGAATATCCTCCTTTTTACTACGATGAAAATGGCAAACCCAAAGAAGAATTTAAAGGAATGCCTCATGTAGTAACCAACGAATCTGGTAATAAATCTGAGAACTTTCCCCCAGAGAAAAAATACAAGCTATTTGCTATGGGGTTAGAAGTTGAACGGGTAAATGTCCAAATTGGTTATGTCATGCTCAACGTTCTTGGCTTAAGAGAACATAATCGAGTGTGCGATATTTTAGCAAAAAATTATCCGACTTGGGATGATGAACGCCTCTTCCATACAGCCAGAAACATTGTGATGGTTGAGTTTCTGAAAATTGTGCTTGAGGATTATATTAACCACATTACACCATATCAATTTCAATTCTTCACCGATCCTCCCGCCTTTACTAATGAGAAATGGTATCGCACCAATTGGATGTCGGTAGAATTTACTTTAGTATATCGCTGGCATAGTATGCTGCCCGATGCGATCGAGTACGACGGGCAACAAGTTTCCGTACCTAGCACAATGTGGAACAATGATCTGATTATTCAGAAGGGTTTAGGAGCTTCATTTGAAGAATCTTCTGCTCAACCTGCTGCCCAACTGAGTTTATTCAACACCCCTGATTTCCTCCTCCCCACTGAGTTAGCTAGTATTCGTTTAGGTCGTGCTGCAAAATTAAGAACTTATAATGATTACCGCGAATTGTGTAAATATCCGCGAGTAACCGATTTTAATCAAATTAGTGGCAATGAAGATGTTCAAAAAGAACTAAAACGCTTGTACGGAGACGTAGACAATATTGAGTTATATGCGGGACTCTACGCCGAAGATTTGCGGGAAAATTCAGCCTTACCTCCCTTAGTTGGACGACTGATCGGAATTGATGCTTTTTCTCAAGCTTTTACTAATCCTCTGTTATCAGAAAATGTTTTCAATCCAGAAACTTTTTCACCCGTAGGGTGGGAAGAGATTATGAATACGAAGACTCTCTCCCAGGTTTTGAATCGCAATGTTCCTCCAGGTAAAGAGTATAATGTTTCTTTTTATCGCGAGGGTTGGCAACCAGTTTAACAAGCTAACGGCTATCAAAATACAGGTAATATATAGGGGTGAAAATAGTAACCCCTATTGTCATAATTAACTCTTCAAAAATGTTTTATGAACAAGAAACTATTTACAGAATATCCCGAACAGGATGAACTCAACTACTACGAAAATCTGGTTGAGCAAGCCAAAATTCGGATGGATAATCTTTATAAGGATAAAGAGCGGGCGCTGCGAGATACCCACTCCAAAAGCCACGCGGCTGTTAAAGGAACTCTGGAAATTTTTGATATTGATGAGGAAGCGATTAAACGTGAATTAAGCCTCCGTGCTTCCTTGACTTCTTCACAGCTTAATGCTATTGCCATTAAGCAAGGCTTGCTTTCTTCACCCAAACAATATCCGGTATGGCTGCGATTTGCTAACGGGGGCTTCACAGTAAAAAATGATTACGAGCCAGACACCCGCTCAATGGCAGTAAAAGTGTTTGGGGTTGAAGGGGAACGACTTGAGCAAAGCTATGACTCGAAAACTCAGGACATAATTGTTCACAATTCGGAGTTTTTCTTTGTTAAAAGCATTCTAGACTACAACGGCTTTTTTTCTGCCGTCGTTGAGTCAAAAGAGGCAACAAAGAAGTGGTTGTATCAACATCCCAGGCAGTTTTTAGCACTCCTCAAGGGTACTAGCCAGACTCCGAAAAGTTTACTAACACAACGCTATTGGAGTAGTTCAGCTTCGGCTTTGGGTCTTTTTCCAGATTTTGATGCTTCACAGACAAGTATAGTTCCTGTGGAATATCCTGCTGTGATTAAATATGCGTTTACTCCAGTTTCACCCAACCCACCGCACGATCGCATTCCATTCCAGTCTCGCCCTGGGATTCCTAAATTACCATTTAGCGATCGCGCCAAGTCACTCGGCTTAGATCCCACTCAACCAGACAATTACTACCGTAATGACATAATTGAATCTTTGGCGAAACCTGATGCTCAATACTGTTGGGACTTTGGCATTCAGTTCCAAACCAGCCCAAAGATGTCTATCGACGATACCACAATTACTTGGAAGGAAAAGGAAGCACCCTTCTTCACAGTAGGTCGTCTCACCGTCAATCATCAAATTATTGATTTTGAGAAACAATACGATTTCTGTGAAAACCTGCGCTTTTCTCCTTGGAATGGTCTAGCAGTCCATCGTCCGGTTGGTTCCATCAATCGGCTACGCGGTGTTGTTTACCCCGTTGTCGCCTCCTATCGCTCTGGGAAGCGAGGTCTTGTCTACCAAGAGCCAACTGGAAACGAGAGTTTTAAATAGCTTAGGACTTACGCAATGAAGACGGTAAAATAACTCTTGTAGGGGCGGGTTGCACGTTCACCGCTATACCCCAAACCCTTGATATATATAAACCCGCCCCAATCTCAAAGACTTACGCGCCCTCAGCCTGAAACTTAGATCACCCCTAGCCCCCCTTAAAAAGCAGGGCTGTTTCATTTTTCATAATGCTGACACCTTGAAAGGTGCAGCTACACTAACAAAG
>JBARVL010000602.1:0-11377 GCA_049646245.1 Crinalium sp.
TTAATGCGATCGCCTAATGATGTATCTTCTGGCAGATGCAGAGGCGCTTGCTTGCTGACTGCCTGTGCTTCCCCTGTAAGTGCAGATTCTCTGATTTGCAGGTTAGATTCTTCGATTAAGCGACCATCGGCAGCAATTTGTACTCCTGCTTCTAGGAGCATGATATCCCCAGGAACTAGCTCTTTTGCTGCTACTTCTTGGGGTTTGCGATCGCGAATTATGCGAACTCTAGGGGAAGAAAGCTTTTTCAGTGCAGCGAGGGCTTGTTCGGCGCGGCTTTCTTGCAGATAGCCTAAAACACCGTTAAGAATCACAATTGTCAAGATGGCAATTGTATCTTTAAACGGAATTTCACCAGGCTTCAAGTTTCCGCTTCGCATACTCACTATATCTAGTACCCCAGAAATTAGGGCTACTGCAATCAGCATCAGCAACATGATGTTGGTGAACTGATCGAGGAGAATTTGCCAAGTACTACGACCGCCTGTTTCTTCTAGTTCGTTAGAACCGTAACGTTGGATACGTTCTTGGACTTGCTGGGCGGTTAAACCGCGATCGCGATCGCTATCTAACGCCTCTATGCTTTGATCAACTTCCAGAGTATGCCATGCTCTGACATCAGGCTGTGAATTGGAAATACTAGATGGGGTCACGGGTTATGTGTCTTAACACCTACAAACAACGATCATAGGACTTTCAGACCACAGTCCCGCTCAGTTACCATAATTTCTCAAGTTGGAACGATCGGATTTTTGGGGACAAAAACCGATACAGCTTCAGGCACAAGGCGAAATTTCGCCGGAGTTTTTGTCACAATTTCGCCATCAGCACTAATAGAGCGAGGTTTTTGAGTATGAATCTCAAATTCCTGTGCTTGAATGCTGCGTACTTTCTGCCACTGATCGTGATTACCTTGCCACATTGCAGGTAGTATTGGCATAATCTGCCACCATTGGTCGAGTTCTAAGCTGTATAAATCTAACCTTTGGTCATTGATAGTTGCATCCTCTGCTACTACCATTCCACCACCATAAAACCGTCCGTTACCCACAGCTATTTGGGCGGTTTTCACAGAAATTTTTTCACCGTTAATGATAATGTCGGCTTTAAAGGGGCGCGATCGCCTAACTACTTGCATCGCCACCATAGAATAAGCTAATACTCCCCATTTCTGCTTAACTTCTTTATTCAGTTGCCGCGTAATATCTACGCTTAATCCCATACTGGCAACATTAAAGAAGTGCTTATCATTCACACAACCTAAGTCAATTTGCTCAATCTTACCTGCTGCAATAATCTCACAAGCTTCCGATAATACTGAAGGAATTGACAACGTTCGCGCCAAGTCGTTAGCAGTTCCCATAGGTAAAATCCCTAGTGGTAACTTAGTATCTACCAAACCTTCTGCTGCTGCATTTAATGTCCCATCACCGCCACCAATAATTACCAAATCAACATCGTTGCGGTGTTGGCAAATTAGTTCCGATATTTGCTGAGGCTTGGCTGTTGATTCTTCTAATAATTCAAAACCCAAATTTTGTAATTCGTTTACAGCGTCAGATACAGCGTCTTCTCCGCGTCTAGAGTGCCTGTTTACCAGTAACAAGGCTCGTTTTTTTAAATTATCGCTCATAAATTTGAAATTTATTCATACTTTTGAACCTTCCATTTATATTATTAATTTTTTTATCACCATTTCTACCACAATTAAATTTATCTAGCTATTTTTAGCTCAAGATGCACTATTAAAAAATTAAATTCCACCAGCAAGCAAAAACAAATTCAATCTTAAGATAGATGCGCTTGATAATAAAATTTAACCCAATCTAATAAAATCAATTATTAATTTTTATTAATTGATTAAGGGTAAGTTGATGAGCGATCGCGCCTACAGCATCAAGATAGAATCAGTAAACCTGATAAAATTTGCCGATGTTCTGTATTTGTAACTAAATGAAATTGTTAATCAGCAACGATGATGGCATCTTCGCGCTAGGTATCCGCACCCTTGCTAACACCCTAGCAGAAGCAGGTCATAATGTTACCGTAGTTTGTCCCAACCGCGAAAGGTCTGCTACTGGTCACGGTCTTACCCTTCACGACCCGATTCGCGCTGAAGTTGTTGAATCAATGTTTCATCCTTCTATCAAAGCATGGGCGTGTTCTGGTACACCTTCAGATTGTGTCAAACTAGCTTTAGGTGCATTGCTAGACGCACCACCAGATTTTGTTTTATCGGGAATTAATCACGGTTCAAATATTGGTACTGATGTTCTCTATTCTGGTACTGTTTCAGCAGCAATGGAGGGAGTAATTGAAGGTATTCCCAGTATTGCTTTTAGTTTAACCAGTTTTACATCCCAAGAGTTTCAAACTGCGGCTGACTTTGCTAAAAAATTATTAGCTCGTTTGGAGAAAAACCCCTTATCAGAACCAATTTTATTGAATGTTAATGTACCTCCAGTAAAATCAGCAGAAATTGCTGGTGTGGCAATTACTCGTCAAGGAATTCGCCGCTATTTTGACACATTTCAAAAGCGAGTCGATCCGCGTGGTAAAACTTATTACTGGTTAGCTGGCGAAGTTTTAGAAGATGTCGAACAACCAGATCATTTGCACTTACCACCTGATCTGATCACAGATGTAGAAGCAATTAAACAAAATTACATTACTATTACACCCTTGCAATATAACCTGACATCTTCTGCTGGGGTATATGCTTTACAGGAATTAGGAATAAATCAACTTTCCTAATGGCATAATTGCAACTAATACCAAGTCATTCAAATATAGATGCTACTTCACAACTAAACCCTTGTAAAAGGGGACTTGTAAGTATATCTGTTTTAAACAAGGTTATAGCTTTCTTGAGAATGCCATTTTCCCGTTGATATACTTCAATTAATTGTTGTTCTCGATCAATAATCCAATATTCCGAAACTCCTTGAACAGAATAAAGTTTTAATTTTGTTTCGCGATCGCGCCTTTTATCTGCTTCTGTGTTAGATAAAACTTCAACTATTAATTCTGGTGCGCCCGTGAGATGACCAGAATTATCTATTAATTGCGATCGCCTTTCATAACTAATCCAAATTAGATCAGGAATTACCGCGTCAGATGGTGAAAATATAATTCCTGGTGTAATATACGGTTTCCCTAACTTAGCTTCAAATGACCAATGCAATAATGCTGCATAAGTAGCACCAATAACATCTTGATGATCTAAATGTGGGGCGCGAGTCACAAATAATTCTCCATCAATAATTTCATAACGATTACTGTTATCAGGAAAACCCTCTAAATCAGTAATCGTCCACCGGACTTGTTCAGAAGTTTTTGTCATAAGCTGTTGTGTTTTAGGGGGAGAGGAGGGAGGAGGGAGGAGGGAGGAGAGCGGGGAAGAGGGTTTGATAACTTTTCTCAAGAGTTAAAAATGTACAAGCTGATTTGCACGTTAGCTTAAATCACCCCTAATTAGGAGAAACAGCGTATTCAATCAACTGGGCGATTCGCTGGCGCAAAGTTTCTAACCCTAAATGCTTACTTGCAGAAATAAATACCGCTTGAGGAAATTCTTCTCTAGCTGATTCCAAAGCTTCACCATCTGCTTGATCAATTTTATTAAAAACAATCAAGGCGGGACCTGGTGTAATTGGCATTTCCGATAAAATTGTCATCACAGACCGCACTTGACTATGCCAAGCTGGGTGAGATAAATCTACAACGTGCAATAGTGCATCTGCTTCGGTAACTTCTTCTAAGGTGGCGCGAAAAGCATCCATCAAAGAAGGTGGTAATTCATGAATAAATCCCACTGTATCTGTAAGCAGAATTGAACGAGGTTCACCTGTCACCGCGTCAGCAATTCTCAGACGGCGTGTGGTAGGGTCGAGGGTGGCAAATAGTTGGTCTGCTGTGTAAACTTCAGCATTAGTCAGGATGTTTAATAACGTGGATTTACCTGCGTTGGTATAGCCTACGATCGCAATTGATGGTACTTCCTGATGTTGTCTTTGTTGTCGCAGTCGGGAACGATGCGCTTGCAGTTGGTTGACTTGTTGTTGCAAGTGAGAAATGCGACGCTGAATAGAACGGCGTTCTGTTTCTAGTTTAGTTTCACCAGGTCCACGAGTACCGATACCACCGCCTAAGCGCGACATTGCTTGACCTCTACCTGTGAGGCGGGGCATCATATATTCTAGTTGAGCTAGTTCTACTTGCAATTTACCCGCACCAGATTGAGCGCGTTGGGCAAAGATATCTAAAATAACTTCAGTGCGGTCTACTACGCGAATGCCTATTTGAATTTCTAAGTTGCGGATTTGACTAGGTGAAAGATCGCGGTCAAATACTATTAGATTGGCTCCTATGGTTTGAGCAGCAAGAGCAATTTCTTGTACTTTACCTTCACCGACGACAGTTTGAGGATGAGGACGCGATCGCTTTTGCTTGACATTCTCCAATACTTCTCCCCCTGCTGTCTCGACTAACCGCGCTATTTCGGCAATTCCATCTTCATAGCGTTGGGTGTTAGTATCATCGGTTTTTAAGCTGACGACTAAAACGCGATCGCGATCGCCTTCTACTTCTCGCGCAATAAATTTTTGCTCAAAATCCGCTTCCCACCCTTCTACGAGTTCCAGCAAATCTTGATCGGTTAAAACATCCAGACTCATCGGTGGTGAAACAGTCCAGCTTGCTTCAGGATGGGGAACAAGATGAGCAAGATATATTTCTTTCACATAACCTGTCGCGCCACCCCCACGTTTTTCAAAACCAGATCCGGTAATGTTTAATAAAACTAACGCATCTAATCTTTGCAGCGCCATTGCGGTGAGTGCTGCTTCATTCGGTGGTTCTGATTTTAGCTGCGTAGCTATGCAGCGAATACCACTAAGTCGTTCTGCGCCATAACGGGGTAATTCCATCGGTGGAATTTGGGTTTGGCGGGGTGTTCCCACTCCCAAACGGATTACTTGTCCGCGACGGTTGATGTAGGCGCAGACTGGTTGATTAACATCCGTGCTAATAGCAGCAAGTCGTTGGGCGAATTCGGGTGTAGTGATGCGATCGCCTGGTAAGCGTTGATGATATAACTTCTGTAGCTGCTTAAGGTGGCTGGCTTTTAGCCCTTGTAAGTTTCCGTAGATAGTCTCGATATGCGTAACCTTGAATTCATCTACCTCTATTTTATAAAATAGGTGTTTACTATTTTCTAAGAGGACGATCTAGCCAGTTACTAACTATTTCCGCTTCTTCGGCAATACTAATTCCAATATCAATGGCTAATTGTTCATCTTCGTTAGAAGGAAGGTCGTAGATCTTGACGTAATCAGGATCTTTTTCGTCAATTACAGGATTAAGCCCTAGTCTACGTAAGGTAGATACCCGCACAGCAATAACACCATAGCACTTATTCAGACCTCGATAGCTATGTTCTTGTTTTAAGCTAGCAGAGAGATATTCCTCATCAACACGCAACTTAAAAGCATTAGCATCTACGCTTCCTTCGTCAGGATCTACCCAACCTTTTGTTTTAATTGCTCTGTAAAGAATAGTCTCATCTGATAGCTGATTCACTTTTGACAAAGAGCATTAATTAAACAATAGACATTAAAAATCCTGCTACCTGATTTGGTTGGATATCTTTAACTAAATTGCTAGAACTATTACGTCTGCAATAAAGAGAAACCGATCCGTCTTTTGAAGCAGGGAAATTTAAACGAACTTGATCGCCTTTGGTAGTAGAAGATTTCCAGATTAAATCTATCCCATTTTTTGAATCTGGTGAAGCGTATCCGAGAGGAAAGCTATCCCCGAGTAAGATATAAATTTGCATTAAAAAAGAAGTCGCTCTTGAGAAAGCGTCCTTTGAGGGCATAAGGCAATTATCGTCTTCATCTACTTCTTGGCAAATATCTTTCAATCGCTGAAAAGTCGTTGAAACTTTATGATTTTCGTATAATATTCTAATGTTTGGCAAAACATAGAATGAATTTTCGACATTTCGTTCCGAACATTCGTCAGCAGAGAGAGTAGAAATGTAATATTGTTCTTGATTGTAAGATACCTGAGAAGATGAAATTCTCAATAGTGACGGGATAAGATTTTTCAGTCTCTTAATTCTTAGGCGAATATCTGGTCTAGATTCAATAGGCGATTCGCTAGAGATTAATGGTTTTTCTTTTGAGGTTGTAACCCAATATCCTAAAGAAGATAGAGCGCTATATTTTTTAGCGCCATGATTAAATTCGGTAGGCTTGGAGAGATCTGTATAAGTTATCATAATAGGTTTACTCAGGTAATAAGTGAGATTGCACTAAAGAAACATACGAACTTAAATCAGATTTCCAGTCAGCTATTTTTGATTTCAATATTTCAATTTTACCTGATCCAGGAGATATATCTCTATCAAAATTACCTTGAAACAGGATGACAGGAGCAGAATCTAAACCGCTATCTTCGTCTTTAACCAAAGCAGGACTAATGGAAACAGTTATTTTGCAATCATCCAAATTGTAAACTAAAGTTAAGTAGGGATTGGGATGAACGCCTCGAAAGTATTTCCAGTCACCAGATCTCAACAAAAAATCTAACATATATTGCGATTGTTCATTAACAGAATCAGTAAGAATGTGTCCTGTAAAGTTAATGCCGAAACCAGAATAATTCACATGAGGTAAAACCGTAATATAGGAGTTACATATCTCGGAAATAAAGATATCGCTGTCTGTGTAATCAGCAGGAATAAATTGAGAAAAAGTTACTCTGTCTGTTTGAGCAACAATTGAGACTCCGTTTGTATAAATTACTTGAGAAAGTTCCTCTAAAGTAAAGATAGGCTTGTCTAACTCCCAGTTCGCCGGAACTATATTATTAACTCTTAAAAAATCTGGATTGATAATTGTCGGATTATGATTCTTAGCTAAAATAACTATAGTAAATTGAGCAATTCGCAGATTGTTTAGCATTTTCCAAAAGAACAATTGTACTAATTCAAGTAAGATCGTGCAGTAGTCATTATTAACGATCTTATCAACTATCGTAAAACGTGAACGGCTCTCCACTAATTCTAGCGGATATAGTGAAAGTTTCAATTTCTTTCACAGGCGCAATGCCTAAAAAGACAGCTAATTCTCGATCTGAACTGCCTACTTGAAGATTAAGTTTGAGATTCGATCTCGCCTTTCCACACTCTCCACACCCTGCCGCAGTTGCCCGAAAAATCGTCGCTTTCCTCTGTTTGTGGGCATTATGCAAATTCGGCAATGCTGGAGACAGGGTGCATTTTTGACCCACAGGCAGATGCTTGCAGCCTATAAAAATAAAGTTATTCTACCGGGCAATTTCTCCCTGAAAGTTAATTTTTTGATTAGCAGAGCGATCGCCCAAACTGCGATTTGCTACTATCTCAATATCCACAGGTATACCTGTTTGCAAATACTCGGCTGAAATCGGCAGTTTACCTATATTAATAGTGAAACGATTTTTCTGACGGCTAACTAATTCTGCGGGAACTTTGCCCTCGTATCTAGTTCTAAAATCAGATATCGAAACATTGAATCTATTAAACCTGGCATCTGAGGGGGTTGAGAGATACTTGATAGAGAACTGAGTGGAAACTAAATCTGACTTACCACCTAAATCTACCAAACTTAATTGCAGGTTAGAACCACTGCCAGCGAATTCTGCCAATTGTAGCTTAGTTGCGTCACTTTGACGAATAGCATTTGATACAACAAACTTAGTTAAATTATTGTCTTTTATTTCCTCACCCTTAATCCACACATCTTTAGGGAAATCAACTTTTATCTGTTGGTTGTCTTCTAAATTAATACTTACTTTTTCATCACTAAAACTACTAATAGGTTGTGGTTCATTCCAAACAAGCTGAAAAGCACTTTCTAACCTGCGGTCAAACTCTCGGTATTCATTATTTATTACAGAACCAGGTGCTAAAAGTGAAGTTGCACCTGTGCGAATATCCCATTTATTCTTAGAAAGTTGAAATACTTGATCTTTTAACTCAGACATTGCCACTTTCAACGTTGGCGCATCCTCTGCCAGTGGTTCCTTGCGGTTAATCAACGTTAAACTGCCCAAACGCCCATTTCTACCATCGCTACCATTACTTCCCCTGCTACCATCCCTACCATCTGTGCAGTTGAAAGTACGATTTTTGCATTTGTAGTCAGGACTACCAGGAGTGCCAGTGCAAGTTTTAACTTCCCAGCGTTCCCTCCTACACTCGCAACCATATCCAGCATTGCCTCCACGTCCTGCACGTCCGCCTTCTCCGCCATTAGCGCGAACCAAGATTTTCCTTAAATCTGCTGGATTTGAGTAGTAAACAGTCAACGAACCGCCATCACCGCCTTTACCACCATTACCACCACGTCCCCCATCACCTCCGTTAGCTGCACGCAGATTGCGTTCAACATTTTGGGGTTGTCTACCGCAAAAGGCATCATCGCCATCATCGCCATCTTCTGCATCTTGACCATCTTCACCTGAAAGCTCTAAATTAACGCTCTCACCATCAGCAGAAATAGTTTGGCTATCACCGTTTCTACCGGATTTACCTGCGCGTCCGCTATTACCATCTTGTCCATCCCTGCCAAAATCTCTGTCCAAACCCCAAGCAATTAACGGACAGAATATTGATTGGGTGGGAGGGAGAAAGTCAGGAAAGGTGAGGATAATTAAAAATATAGATAATTTACTTAATAGATGCGTTGGCATCAGATTTTATCCTGTTAAGGAAAGCGCGATTTTTAGATAAATTTATTTGATTCACTAAGAGGTTATAAAGTTCCCCCAATAGGCAGATGAATTGTAAATATTTTATGAATTAGGCATAAAACCAGTAACCCAGATGTCCGAGGATTTTGTATTTCATCTGCGTTTATCTGCGTTTATCTGCGGTTAAATCAACTCTTAACCAAAAAAATATTTGTTGCAAAAAGTATATTTATGCCCCAACCGCAAAAGACAGCGATCGCAACTTCAATCACTAACTATATAGTTAATGATGAGTGCGATCGCTACCATACTTAACAACTCTATTGATGAATTTTGGCAGCCTTAAGCATATGGTAAGAAATGAGTAGCTGAGTGATAGCTAGAGGATAACTTTGGAGCGTTTCCCCAGTTGTACCGATCAGTTTGCCAATATCTGGGTTGCCTTGCATACTACAGTAGGGCAAGAGGTCAGGAATATCATTACATAGCATCCTCTCTATGTCTAATACTTGGTCGCTAGTAGCATGACCATCAACTTCCAGCACATCGACAGGTTTGCCCATATCCCGCTCTAGTTCCAGACGAACAGCATTCCCATCGTCCTTACTAAGATGTAAAATCTTTGTCATGTCTGGATGTGGAATAGTAGGTCTAAGTACCAAACGCACATTCAGTTCAGTATTACTTTCCTCTGGCTCATCACTAGGCGGGTAGAAACTAACTACTATATCTGACCACTCACGTTGAGGACGAATAAAATTCTCGGAGTCAGATTCACGCTTTCTAAGTTGTTCAATAACTTCGGCTTCACTGTAGCCACGTTTACGAGTATCGCGCTTGACTTTCCACTGAGTTCGTAAAGACTCAGGAGGTGCTAAAAATACTTTAACGTCATAACAATCCCGTGCAGCCAGGGTAGAATAACCAAGCAATCCCTCGATAATTACAAACTTCTTGGGTTGAATATACTCTGGCGCTTCTAATGTACCGCTTGTATGACCGTAAATTGGCTTGAGGATTGGTTGTCCATTTCGTAGCAGCGATAAATGCTGCTCCATAATATCTACATAGTTACAGTCAGGATGCAACGCCGAAATTCCATTTTCTGCACGTTGACGGCGATCGTACCGATGATAATCGTCAGTACAAATAATTGTGACATTCTCTTCACCCACTACCTGAGCAATTCCCTGGGTTAGTGTTGTCTTACCAGCCGCGCTGTCACCGACGATACCAAGGATAATTGGACGATGGCTCATATATTCCTCTTGTAGTTGGGGTAAGTCCAGTGATGGACTTTGAACTTTTGTTACAACTTCTCAGTTAGGCAAAGCGATAATGATCAATCAGCCGTTTGAGATCCACAGATAATAAATCAAACGTAGCAGAAGTTAGCGCCGTGTTTGCCTTTCATGCCCTTGGTAACATTGAACCATAGGGTTTACCGTCTGTGCGATCGCACGAACAACAGTTTGCAATTCCTCAGATAGCCAGTTGTGATACTGAGGATAAATAGGCAAACGGGGTACTAACTCCCATCCAGCAGGCTCTAAAATTTCACTTAATTTTTGATAATTAGGATGTGGATAATCAGGATTCACTTCATCTTTAGGGCTAATTCCTCCTAAATCTCTAGCACCAGCATCTAAACAAGCTAATAACCAACTTGCATCTGTAACTAAATTGGGTGGAATTTGGATAGTAATATCCGACGGTAAAATCTCACGCGCCTTGGCAATTACTTCTGGTAACTGATATACATCAAACACTGGCGCATTCCATATTTGCTGACTTCCAGGGCTATGGGGTTGCAAAATTACCTCTTGTATATGTCCCCAACGTCGATGAATTTGGGAAATTGCCTCCAAACTTTCCCACCAATCTTGCTGCGTTTCCCCAATTCCCAGCAATAACCCAGTCGTAAACGGAATTTGCAACTCACCCGCCCATTCTAACTGTTGCAACCTTACTTCTGGTAACTTACTCGGCGCGTGTTTATGAACAGTCTCCAGGAGTTTAGGCGTTAGCTGCTCTAACATTAGCCCCATTGAAACATTAACCTTTTTCAACAAAGCCATTTCTTCATAACTTAAAATTCCAGCATTCGTATGAGGTAAAAAACCCAAAGAAAGCGCCAATTCACATAAATCATAGATACGCCCAAACCAGCCTGCCCGTCTTGAAGACTGAGGATGCACCTCACCACTCAAGATGAGAATTTCACAAACACCCTGAGAATGAAGCGGTTTTAAAACTGCCTCTGCTTGTAACAAAGTCATCCAAGGGCTTGTTCCAGGATCATCACGAAAGTTACAGTAACTACAGCGATTGAAGCACTCGTATGTAGGAACTAAGGTATAAGCAGGGCTATAAGTAACAGTTCGGGAACCTGAATCAAGCATAAAATAACAAAAACTAATACTTGCAATAAATAAACTAAATTGTCAATTTGTTAAGAATATCTTTACAAAAATCAACAAAGGGGTTAATGTATTAATAACAGGTCAGAAAACTACCTGTTTTGAACCAAGAAAATTAAATCGCCATTATTCACAAATGACTACAACCATTCAACGTCGCGAAAGCGCCAACGTTTGGGAACGCTTCTGTGAGTGGGTCACATCCACTGAAAACC
>JBARVL010000603.1:0-8583 GCA_049646245.1 Crinalium sp.
TCCGATACCAACGAGTCAGAAGAAAATTCTACAGACTCACTACTAGATGAAGTTTGGAAGGATATGAATCCATCTTCTTGATAGGAAAATCAATACTGAAGATTAACTAACACAATCAAATCTAGAAATATTGCAGCGGTCAAATAGTAACTGTAAAATTCCAGCAGTTTATTGAATTTTGACCGCTGAATTTGTTAAAGAAACTCTGTAATATTGATGGTTAATCGTGCAGTTTGGACACCGCTTCATACACGAGTGCATCGCACTTTGAAACATCGCCAGTTATTGAAGCGGCAGGAAAGTATATTAATCGCTGTTTCCGGTGGACAAGATTCGCTGTGCTTAACTAAGTTACTGCTAGATTTACAACTAAAATGGGGTTGGCAACTAGCTATAGCACATTGCGATCATCGTTGGTCAAAAGATGCTGGAATCGCGGCTCATGTGGAACAAATTGCTCGTAACTGGCAGCTGCCGTTTTATCTGCAAACGGCAGATTATGTAACCGAGAGTGAGGGCGCAGCGAGAGAGTGGCGCTATCAAGCATTAACTAAAATTGCTGCTTCACACAGTTACCAATATATTGTCACAGGTCACACTAAAAGCGATCGCGCTGAAACCCTAATCTATAACCTGATCCGAGGTGCTGGTGGTGATGGCTTACAAGCATTAACCTGGCAAAGGTTGCTAACACCAGAATTACAGTTAGTGCGCCCAATGTTAGAAGTTAGCCGCGCTGAAACTTTCCAGTTTTGTCAAGATTTCAAACTACCCATTTGGGAAGATGTATATAATCAAGACCTCAGCTACGCTCGTAATCGTATTCGTCAAGAGTTACTACCCTACTTACAAACTCACTTCAACCCACAAGTAGAGCAAGCTTTAGCCCAAACGGCTGAACTATTACGAGCAGACGTAGAATATTTAGAACAAGCGGCAAAAAACTTGCGATCGCAGGCAATGGCAATTACTCCTGAATCAATTAACCACACTCAACCAAATTCCGATCTTGTAGATATGTACCCTAATACGTCTCTACGTTTGAATCGTATAGTATTGCGTGATGCACCTCTAGCACTACAACGTCGTGTGTTAAGGCAATTCTTACAAGCTGCGTTATCTATAGCTCCTACTTTCCTTGAAATTGAACAACTAACATTTTTAATTACAGCCCCTAATCGCTCTCGAACATCCTCATTACCAGGAGGGGCGATCGCCTCACCTAAAACTTCATTTTACGCAGAAGTTGAAGGTAACTGGATTACCATAAAAAAAACTAATTTATAACTTTAATTGTTAATTTAAATCTTGCTAAACACCCATAAAATTATTAAGCAGTTGTTGCATTTCATCAACTGTATGTACTTGATAATTGCCAGTTTCCTGAATGTGATTTAACTGACTTTCTATCGCCTCCAATTTTTGTCGTATCCAGTTAAGGTGATCTTGTGTATGTGGCAAAGTTTCTTGATAGAGATTTACTTTGCCCCTTAACTCTGCAACTGTAACCAACTGGTTTTGTAAATTCTGCTGGAGGGCTTGCAACTCATTTTTCCTTGCCTCCTGTTTACTGGTGCTGTCAGCAACTATTCCCTGTGCTTGTTCAATATTGGTAGTGATTTGAGCAATCTGGTTTTCCAGTTGTTGTAATTGTTCTTCAAGTTGTTGTCGCTGCGCCGCTAGCTGAGTCAATATTGGTTCTAAATCAATTTTTTGATTGTCAGAAGGGTTGACAACATTAATTCCTTGTCTTATTTGCAACACGCGAATATGTTGCTGGAAAATGTCTTCTCTTTCCGCTAAACTACTGCGTTGTGGCTTGAGAGTTTTATCGAGCAACTGATAGCCGTCTTGCTCGCTTGCTAACTCACTTTCAAGGGCAATGCGATCGTGTTCAGTAGATGAAGCAATCTGACTTTGTAATTGTGCGATCGTCTGACGCTTTTCGTTTAATTCCTCTTCTTGATCGTTGACAAAGCGTGCAAATTTATGTATTTCATTCTGCAAATTTTGGACAATTGCTTCTAGTTCTCCTAAAGGTATTTTCTCCAATGCTTCTACATCAATTTTTTGGCTAACTTTGTTTTCATCTTGACCTGCTGTCAAACGGTGAATTTTTTGGTATATTTCCTCTTGATTTTGTAACTGTATCCGCAGCAGATTAGCTGATGCCTGTTTAACATCTAAAGCCTGTTGCTGGAGTTGTAAATTAGTGCGCGTTTCTTCAAGAGATGCTTGTCCTTGCTGCAATTCACTAGAGCGATTTTGCACATCTTGTTGAGCATGATCAACTTCAGCTTGCATCTGTTGAGCGGCAGCCGTTTGTTCTTGAAGTTGTTGCCAGTTGTAATTTAGTACTGCTTGCTGATTATTGACTAATTCAAAAGCCAGATGTAGTTGTTCCCGTAGGGCATCTGTTGGTGCGATCGCACTTGCTATACGATTAATTAATTCCTGAATTAAACTTACCTGTTGGGCATCTAAACCTGCTGATTGTTCAACCTCTGCTCTGCGTTCATCTAAACGTTGCTGCTGTATCTGTAATTGTTGCCAAGCTGCATCCAACTGTTGACGGTTACGCTCAAGTTCTTGTTTTAAATTATTACTTTCTGAACGCGAATTATTAATTTCCTGGCGTTCCCGCTCTAGACGTTCAAATTCTTCCTCAACTTCTTGCAGTTGTTCTAAGCGTCTTTCCATTTCGATTTGACGCCGATTTAGTTCCTGGCTTTGATAAGTCAGAGACTGCTTCCACTGCTCAATTTCTTCTTCTTCCTTTTTAGACTTTTCTAGTTGCCGAGAGAAATTTTGCAAGATATTGACTAACTGACGGCTTGCCTCCGTTAGCGGGCGTTGTATCTGTCGATTAGTACCTAAATCTGCCAGCACCAAAACCCCCGCACTATAACTATTAGCTTCATCGGGAGCAGGAATTACTTCTTCACCAGGCACAGCAGTCCAACTCTGGTCAGTTCGCTGACCAGCCAGCAGTTTCAGTTCTGTTTTAGTGCCACTAATAAAACTTGTCTTTTTTTGTACTTCTGCTAGATACAGCACACTGATAATCCTCTTGATGTATTTTGTCGTTCCAACGCCAAGGGCGTGTTGTTATGAGCTAGTATCTTTAGGATCAACTTTTTATTTTGATCTGGTTTAATCAGCGCGATCGCATATTAAGAAAGATAAAATTGGTAGAGATGAGCAGCCTTTTCTTCTCGAAATTAGCCATGACTTTAAAGCAGGTAATTTTTAAAATTAATCTCTAACTGTTACATAAAGTTAATAAACATTTTCATTACCTATCGTTCAAGACTAATAATCTAACTCTCTACAATTAACACCTATACCGTAGTTTAAATATAAATTGACTCTTATGGTCTGTATATTGTTAACGCTGGTAAAAGCAATCAACCTAGACTTTTCTTTACATTTACTCTAGCATAATTAGCTTTTACCCTAATTAAAGAGACGCGAGTACTCGCGCCTCTTTAAAATCCACTCATTTTCTGCAATTTACAACTTCGTCCCGCATTCAGGACAGAAATTATTGCTCTGCACGTTTTTAGCTCCACAATTACTACAGTAAGTTAACTTTGTAGCTTCCAGCTTGCTGCGTTTTGGTAAGCCAATCATCTGTGCGTTGCTCTTACCAGGCGCAACCATTGGATAACAGTTTTCATCTTTCTTAACGTGAGCATCCAACAATACTGGACCATCGTGGGCTAACATTTCTGCGATCGCATCTTTCAACTCTTCGCGAGAGTGAATCCGCATCCCCTTAATCCCAAACGCTTGCGCCAGCAGCACAAAGTCTGGTTGACCAACTTCCATATTTGAGGAAGAGTAACGTTGCTCATAGAAAGCTTCTTGCCACTGCCGCACCATTCCCTGCCAAGTATTATTAATAATAATAGTCTTGACATTAATGCCATGCTGTGCTAAAGTCCCCAACTCTTGAAGATTCATTTGGAAACTAGCATCACCGCTAATACAGATTACCTGTTCATTAGGTAACGCTACCTTAGCCCCCATCGCCGCAGGTAAGCCAAAGCCCATTGTGCCTAAACCCGCGCTAGAAATCCAGCGACGAGGTCCATTTTTCAAAAATTGGGCTGACCACATTTGGTGTTGTCCTACATCCGTTGTGTAGTATGCCATAGGTGCAAGCTTTCCAACTTCCGCAATTACTTCTTGAGGTGAAAGCACATCAGGATATTGAGGAGCAATTAAGGGATAATCTTCCCGCCAATTCCCAATACGTTGCCGCCAAGCTTGCGTCTGTGTTGAATCAGCAGAAATGCTTATTTCATGGCAACGGCGCAGCAAATCCATCAAAACTTGACGGACATCTCCCACAATGGGAACATCAGGAGCGCGGTTTTTACCGACTTCAGCCGGATCGATATCAATATGAATTACCTTGGCGCGGGCAGCAAACTCGTCCAACTTTCCGGTTACGCGATCGTCAAAACGTGCGCCCACAGCTATTAGCAAATCGCACTCAGTCACAGCAAAGTTAGCATAAGCTGTACCGTGCATCCCCAACATTCCCAAAGCCAAGGAATTGTTTTCGTCAAACACACCCTTACCCATCAAGGTGGTGGTGACTGGAATTTGGAATAGTTCGGCTAGTTGTTGAATTTCTGCATGGGCATTGGATGCGATCGCACCTCCACCAACATACAGCAATGGCTGTTTGCTTTCCCGAATTAAATTAACTGCTTGATTAATCTGCCGAGGATTTCCCTTAACTGTAGGACGATATCCCGGCAACTTTATATCTTCTGGTTCTACAGGGATATAATCAAATTCTTCTAACCCTACATCTTTGGGAACATCAATTAATACAGGACCTGGACGACCAGAACTAGCAATATGGAAAGCTTCTGCCACAATTCGCGACATATCACGAGGATCGCGCACTACATAAGAGTGCTTAACAATTGGCAGAGTTATTCCATAGATATCTGTTTCTTGGAAAGCATCCGTACCAATGGAAGCACGACCAACTTGACCAGTAACGATCACCATTGGAATTGAGTCCATCTGAGCAGTTGCTATACCTGTAACCAGATTAGTAGCCCCAGGACCAGAGGTAGCGAAGCAGACACCGACTTTACCTGTAGCACGAGCATAACCATCAGCCGCGTGTGCCGCTCCCTGCTCGTGTCTAACTAGAATATGCTTAATACCACCTGTTGCTTCTGCTTTGAATAATTCGTCGTAAATCGGCAGGATTGCGCCACCAGGATAGCCAAAAATATGCTCAACCCCGTTTCGCTTTAAACTGTCAATCAGTGCATATCCGCCTGTCTGGCGAGTGCTGGCTTTTGCAGGGGCTTCTCTTACTGTTTCAGAGATGCTAATTGAACGCACGCTTTAACCTCACAAAATAGTTAACTTTAAATCGGAAATTTTATTTAATTACGTCTTAAGGATGATTAGTATTTAAGTCTAGTCCTGATACACCATCACTGTCGATAGGTTAATTAAAAAATTATCTTCTTATCGACTAACCACAGGTATAGCTTTCTTTATAAGACATCTTGTAAAACTTGGCGGGTGCTGTACCAAGCCCAAAGTCCTCCCAAGCTGACGATGATACTCATACTTAAGAGTACAACCCGTAGACCAAATTGATCGGTCAATGGACCAGCGATCGCCAGAGGTAAACTTAATGCAATATTAACTATATTATTCTGAAAACCAAATACTTTGCCACGCATATCTTCAGGTGTTTGTTGCTGAATTAAGGTTTGCATCGGAACACCAATCAGGGAAGCGCCTAAACCTAACAAGCCACTAAGAGCCAAACCGAGCCACAGTTGCTCAGTAAATGTGAATGCCCCTAACACAAAACCCATGCTCAAAAAGCCGATTAACGGTAACGGTTTGTTATGGAAGCGATCGCCCCAATGCCCCAAAATAGCAGCACCAAATATCATTCCCACCCCTGCGGCTGCTAATAAAAAACCAAATTGCGTTTCCTTTAGCCCAATTTCTTGTGCCAAATTGATTGCCAACACTGTTAAAGCAGCAAACGCTGAGTAAAGAATTGTTAACTGTAACATCGCGTTACTTACTAAACGATTTTTGCGGAGATATTTTAGCCCTGCTTTGAAATCACTCCAGGGGTGAACGGCAACTAAAGGATTTGCCTTTCTCTGCTCTTTGAAGGGAATTAAATAAAGTAAACCTGCGGCTAATACATACAACACCCCGACAGTTATTTCTTGCCCGTACTCTCCACCCAAAGATTCAGCCAAGCTTAACAAAGGTTCCCCCACTGCAAAACCAACAATCATTGAACCGAGCATCGTCGTAGTAAATAAAGCATTTGCAGACATCAAGTTTTCATGCTTGACTAACAAGGGAATTGCTGCCTGTTCTGCGGGTGCAAAAAATTGAGTGAGTATAGATTCCGAAAAACCAATAATTAATAGAATTAAAAACTGCTTAGGTAGTAGGGGCATTATTAGAACTAATAGCCCCCTCATTAAATTAGTCACCCACATAATTTGTCGCTTATCAAAGCGATCGACAAAAATACCTGCTGCTGAACCAAAGAAAATTGCTGGTAGTGTTACAACGACCATCAACACTGACCGCATCGAATTTTTCAAAGCTACTGGTGATTTATAATCGACCAGTAGCGCAATCAGCAAAATGAAGAAAATCTTATCCGCTACTTGGGATAATATCTGTCCACTCCAAAGCGTGAGAAAAGGTCGATTCTTGAACAGAGCGTTAAAACCACGACGAGAAGCTGTGGAGGGGTCAGTTGGCAACATGGGTGAGGTGTAAATGTGAGGATTCAGCAGTGAGAAGTTAATTATTCACGCTGATGGCTGTGTATTGCTCTAATAGCATATTCAAAAAATGACCCGCAGTTATCCATCTGCGGTGTTCGGATTTCCCTGTAATTGATTGTACCCACCAACCTTGAACTGTGTAGGGCGATCGCCACAACTCCAAATGCTCTACTGGTGGCTCTGCATAAAAACTATCTTCACCCGCACCTAATAATGCTGAACTCCAGTGGGTAAAATAATCATGACTAACGCGGTGAATTGGAAAATTTCCCGCTAAAGTAACGCCCCAACCATCGAAAGCAATTAAAGCTTTAACTTCTCCCCCTAAAAGCTGCCAACCCCAAGCTGCGCCGATAGCACCAACAACACCAGCACTAAAACCAATAAATACTACTGGCACATCTAAGGATTGATGTTCTTTTAAAAACTGTAAAACATCAATTGCCGAGAAAGCCGGGTACTTTTCTGTCGGAAAAATTAATAAATTTGCTGGTGGTACTGACAAATTTTTCAAAAACTCCTGAGTCAGTTCTGAAGGATGCACCCCAGGGCAAATAATTACACTCATCAGTTTATTCCTTTCCTGCCAGAAGACTATCTAATTTCCCACCCCTTACCCCTCACCCCCTCGGAAGATGAAAAGCTTCCCCAAAATAGCTTGAATATTATTTACTCCCTTCCAACTAAAAAATTACTGCTCTATTCTTCTTCTTTCTTGCTTGGCGTCCTTGGCGTCTTGGCGGTTATAAAAATAGGTATTCTGATTACGGGAAGGGAGTAAGTACCAAAATTTTTAAGCTGATCCCCCCAGAGGGGATGTTAACCTAGAAAACAGGAGCAGTGGTTTAAGGAACTGTAGCCATAGAAAACAAGCCCTAACCTTAAATCGCACTTCTTTTTTAGATGTCACAACCCTTGAGGAATGCAACGTGGTTGCCACCCCAGAAAAAATTCAACAAGAAACACCAAACTCATCTACTGCTCAAGATAGAGTTGCAGTATTACTAATGGGTTATGGCGAAGTAGAAAGCTACGAAGACTTCGCCAACTATAATGAACAAGCTTTAAATTTACTTACTGCTAAATTTGCTCCAGTCCCAACTTGGATTTATCCACCACTGGCTAAACTTTTGGCAGTGTTTGATTTGCATGAGTGGAGCCACCAGCACGATCACTTTATCTCGCCACACAACGCGATTTTTGAACAGCAACGCGCTGGTATAGAAAAGAACTTACAACAAAAGTGGGGCGATCGCATCAAAGTTTTTAAAGCTTTTAACTTTTGCGCTCCCTTCTTACCTGAGCAAGTTCTCACCCAAATTAAAGCAGAAGGATTCGACAAAATCCTTATCTACCCACTATTAGTAGTAGATTCTATCTTTACCAGTGGTATTGCTGTCGAACAAGTTAACAAAGCCTTAGTTAATCTAACTGATGGAAGCGAACATTGGGTAAAAGGACAGCGTTATATCCCTTCCTTCTACAATGAACCAGCTTACATTGATTTGTTAGCCCAAATGGTTGAGGAGAAAATCACTAAAGATTTGGCAGTAGCACATTTACCCTCTCAAACGGGAATTGTGCTAATGAATCATGGTTGCCCGCACAAAGCCAAAGGGTTTACATCGGGTATTACTGAGAGCCAAATTCTCTTTGATTTAGTTAGAGAAAAGCTGATTTATAAGTATCCTTTAATCTCAATTGGTTGGCTCAACCATGACACGCCTCTAATTGACTGGACTCAACCAAATGTAGATTTAGCTGCGCGAAA